>JAKSUP010000079.1 GCA_024408905.1 bacterium | reverse complement strand
GCCTTGAATTGTGAAACAATTACAGGCTCTGACGGAACTGTAGTACACAAAGATGGTATTAGTTCTCTGGACGGTGGTACAGGTGAAGTTATGGAAGGTGCTATTGAACTTGTTGAAGCAGGTATCGATTCTGATTTCGAAACTTTCTTCTCTTGGGTTAATGACATCAAGACTTTGAAAGTTGAAGCTAACGCTGATACTCCAAAAGATATTGCTAACGCTAACAAATTCGGTTGCGAAGGTGTTGGGTTATGCAGAACAGAACACATGTTCATGGATCCTGACAGATTACCATGGGTACAAAAAATGATTATTGCAGGTACTCCTGAAGCTCGTAAAGAAGCTTTGGATCACTTGTTACCAATGCAATACTCTGATTTCTATAATATGTTCAAAGCGTTGGGTGACAAACCTCTAACCGTTCGTTTGTTAGACCCACCTTTACATGAATTCTTGCCTTCAAGAATTGAATTGATTGAAAAAGTTGCTACTAAGAAAGCTTTAAATCAAGATTATTCTGAAGATGCTAAGATGCTAGAAATCGTTGAAAACTTGTCAGAATCTAACCCTATGATGGGGTTAAGAGGATGCCGTTTAGGTTTAACTTACCCTGAAATCAATGAAATGCAAGTTAGAGCAATCTTCTCTGCTTGTTGCGATTTGAAAAAAGAAGGCGTAGCTGTTAAACCTTGGGTTATGATTCCTCTTATCGGACACGTTAACGAGCTTAAAGTTGCTAAAGAAACTTTAGTAAGGGTTGCTCGTGAAGTTATGGTAGAAAAAGGAGTTGAAGTTGAATACAAATTCGGTACTATGATAGAAATTCCTCGTGCAGCATTAACAGCTGACGAAATCGCAAACTATGCAGAATTCTTCTCTTATGGTACAAACGACTTGACACAAATGACATTCGGTTATTCAAGAGATGATGCTGAAGGTAAATTCTTGAAAAACTATGTTGAACAAAAAATCTTGCCTTCTAACCCATTCGTAACACTTGACCAAAAGGGTGTTGGCAGATTGATTGAAATGTCAATGGAAGAAGGTAAAGCAGTTAATTCTTCACTTGTCGGTGGTATCTGTGGTGAACACGGTGGAGACCCTGATTCAGTTAAATTTGCTCATAGAATTGGCTTGAATTATGTTTCTTGCTCACCATTCAGAATTCCTCAAGCAAGACTTGCTGCAGCTCAAGCAGTTGTTGAAAGCAAGAAGAAAGAACTTGCTCACGCATAAGTGTAAATGTGGTTATTTGATATGCCCATAAGAGAATTAATTAAGGAAGCCGATGCTATTAAACATCGGGTTCATTGCTTTATATATATTTTTTTAAATAATTAAACTTTACCTATAAACTTAATATCGCAATCGGAAACAAGTTCTTCACAAGCTAAAACTATAATATCAGGAACAAATTCAGATAGTATTACAAATACCATATGTCTTATATCCATCGGAACGGCAAGAATAATTCTATCTAATTTTTTAGCTTTAGCCAGTTTATTTACCCCTTCGGCAATTTCTTGAACATCAGTTGCATCAATCCTTATAACAGAACCTTCTTCATCTTCTCCAAAGAATCCTGAAACCTTATCTAAAGTAAGGTCATCAAATTCAATAACTTTTAATTCACCATTCTTTGCCAAGTCTTTAATAATTAATTTTGACAACGCTAGTCTTACTTTGTCCAGCAAATCTTCTTTTGTTGGTTCATTTGCATAATCATTAATTTTTTCAAACAAATAAACAATGTTTTTTACAGATACTCGTTCTCTTATTAAGCAAGTTAACAAGTATTTTAAATCTGCTGCTGTAATAAAATCTGGTATAATATTATCGACTAAAAACGAATTATTTTCTAATACGATTTCAACGTATTTGTTGATATCATTGTAATCCATAATATCGGAAACTTCTTTTATGGCAATGTGTTCAATTGCTTTTCCGATATATTCAACAGCAGTCATACCTTTTATCCAAAAGTCTTTTACGGTCTCTTGTGGTATCCAAACTAATTTTTTTCCTGTGATTTCGTCAATTAAAACTACATCATCTTCTGTTATTTTGTAGCCCTTTAGTTGGTCTTTATAATACGCAACGTAGTGTGGGAATACAACCGTCTTAAATACCTCAACATCATGAACCTTTATATCAAATTCAAATTGAGCGAGTTCATCAGTATTGTGGAAATGAATATGTGGAATGACATATCCCAAGTTTTCCGTCAAATTCTGTCTTATTTTAACAGTTTCAGCAAGAATATTTTCTGTGTCAGTCATTGTAATTAATTCAAGCAATTCTTCGGATAAACAAACTGTCAATTTTTCTTCTTTTATTGAAGAATACATTGTTTCCGGTGAAATTTCATTAACTAAAGATTGTTTCAGAACTTCTAATTGTCTTAATTCGTCTGACATTTGGTTATTAATTCTATTTTTGTCATCAATAGACAAATTATCGCTTTCTAATTGAGCCTTAATTTTTCTAATTCTATCTTTTTGATTAGAAATTTTGACCTGAATTTCTTTACAAGATTCATAAGGACTTGTTGGCGCAGAAAGCATTTTTTCCATACGATACTTAAAGCTTGTAATGTTGACGATATCATCAAGATTGGTTTTATCCTCTTCTTGTTTTTCACGCATGAATATACAATTAAAGTCGATAGAGTTTTCACTCTCCATTTCATGCATTGTGTATAAGTCCCAACCTTCTTCAGACATTTGATTTAACAAATCTTCTAATGCTTGCTTGTCATCTGTCGGTACAGATTTAATAACATATTGCATTTTTTTGTTATACATCTTCTACCTCGCTTGCTCGGATTATTTTATATATCATATCACTTGAATTTGGTTTATTTTCGCTTACCATATATGCTTCGTCACAATATTTTTGTGCAACAAAAGCTTTATCCTCATCGTTAGAGTATATTGTATACAATACATCTCCTATATTTACCCCCTCACCACTTTTTTTGTTGAGGAAAATCCCTACACTGTAATCAATTGGATCTTTTTTTGTTTCACGCCCTGCACCTAAAAGCTTGCAAGCATAAGCAATTTTGTATGCATCAATTTTTTGAACATACCCTGCAGCATTAGTTTTACATTCGATTTTGTATTTAGGTATTTCAAACAAATCATAATTATCAACTATTTCAGGATTCCCACCTTGTTCTTTTATGAGTTCTCTGAATTTTTCAAGCGCTTTTCCACTCGTGATAATTTCTTTTAAATAGTTCATAGCATCGTTTTCATTGTCATATCTACCAAGCTGCATAAGTGCAATTGTGGCAAACGAATATGTCAAATCATGAATATCGCCTTCTGTAATATTGCCTTTCAAAAATTCAATTGATTCAATAATTTCTACAGAGTTCCCAACAGCTCTTCCCAGAGGTTCTTCCATAGATGTTATAACTGCAGTAATGCTTTTGTTTAATAATTTACCGATTTTAACCATTAATTTCGATAATTTAACTGCATCTTCTGCTGTTTTCATAAAAGCACCTGATCCGTACTTAACATCAAGAACGATATTATTAGCGCCGGATGCTATTTTTTTTGAAACAACTGATGAGGCTATTAATGGCATACTGTCGACTGTTGAAGTGACATCCCTTACTGCGTATAATTGTCCATCTGCAGGAGTGAGATTTTGAGTCTGTGCGCCAATTGCCACATTGATTTTCTTTACTTGTTTTATAAGTTCATCAATAGTTAGATTAGTGTTAAATCCCGGTATTGATTCCAGTTTATCAATTGTTCCTCCGGTATGCCCGAGTCCTCTGCCTGAAAGCTTTGCAACTGGCACTCCTGCCGCAGCCAACAAAGGAATTAAGGTTATTGTAACTTTGTCCCCAACTCCACCTGTAGAATGTTTGTCGATTATTGAATCTGCCAATTCTCCAAAATCTACGACTTCACCTGACTTAATCATACATTCAGTTAAAATTGCTGTTTCCTCTTCAGTCAAACCATTAAAATAAACAGCCATGAGCCAAGCAGATATTTGGTAATCTGCAGCAGTGCCATTCATTAGAGAATCAATTAAAAATTGAATTTCCTCTTTAGAATGTTTTTCGCCATGTTTTTTCTTTTCAATTAAATCGACAATTCGCATTGTTTATTTTAAGCCTTTCAATTTATTTATAACACTATCAGTAATATCAATGCCACCGACAAAAACACCTCTTTGATCCATAATAGCATCAAGTTTTTGTTCAACCATTACAGCTTTTGCTGCTTCTTTAATTTTTGTATAAACTTCTTGTTCTCTTTTTTCTTTTAATGCAACATATGCTGCTTCTTTTGTTTTAAATTCAGCAGAAGTTCTTTCTTCAAAAGATTGTTTTTTTAACGGTGTATCTAATGATTTGTATTCTTTTTCTTTATCAACTAAATATTGTTGCATTTCCAAACCTTTAGCATCAATTTCTTTTGTAACTTGTTTTGCATAAGCATAGTTATCAATAACTTTTGCATAGTCAATATAGCCAACACCACCTGCATTAGCAATTCCGATTGTAGCAAACAAACTCAAAGCCAAAATACTAATTTTAAAGTTTTTCATAAAACCTCCTATATCATTTTATTAATACATCATATCACCTACACCGAAAGTGAAGTACCCGTTAGAGTTTCCATTAGGTCCACAATTTGTAAGTGGGAAACCATAGTCAACTGATAACGGACCTACACCAGGTATATTTATCTTCAGACCGACACCGGCTGTAATAGCTTGTTCCGGTCTGTCATATATTTTACTTGCGATTGTAGGGTTAAATACTTTACCTGCATCAACCCAGAATGTTAATCGTAAATTTTGTAAGAAATTAACTTTTAATCTATCCACAAATGGGATTGGCGTTGCAAGTTCTGCAGAACCCATAATAAATGAAGTACCTGTACCTACACCATTTACCTTATAACCTCTGATTGTATACGGACCACCTAACCTAAATGCCATAATTTCAGGCATATTTTCGCCATGGATTTTCATTCCACCACGTCCTGTGAATGTCAAAGATGATTTCTTTGCAATAGGTATATAGCGTTTTGCCATACCGATTAAACGTCCGTTTGTTTTTCCAAATCCGTCTAATCCAAACGCTTCTTCATATCTTACAGATGCTAACGCACCATGCCGAGGGTTAAGCGTATTGTCTCTTGAATCATAAGCAAGTCCGGGAGCGATTTTCAAGAATAGTCCTCCGGTTAATTCTTTTGAACGCTCTGCTATATCATATCCGTGACGCCAATACAAATCTCTTATGTCATTCTTTGCGCCTTCTTCTAAATTGATATGTTCAATTCCTACCGTCAATGTTGATGACATGCGAGGATTAATAGCTAATCTGTGAGCCAGAGTACTTTCAACGCCTATTCTGCGTTCTAATGCAAGTGGAACTTGGTAGCTGCCTAAGTCTCTGAAATAAATCTTACTCATTAACGAATTATCTGCGTTTAGAAAATGAGGTTCAAAGAAACTCAATTCAGCTTGATAGTTAATGTGACTTTTGATGGATGCGTCACTCATTAAGACACCGGAACCAACCATGCCTGTAAGAGACACTCTCTGATTTAAACCTCTAAAATTGTTATCCGAAATACCGACCGAGCCAAAAACACCTGTTGCAGAATCTATACCACCACCCAGGGAAACGGACGCTGTTCGTTGTTCTTTTAGTTCGATTGTAACGTCGTATGCATCAGGATTTTCTTCTGATATTTCGACTGTTCTGTTGACGTCTTTGAATGCCTGTGTAGAGTACAACCTTATTAAGTCTTGCTTGATTTGATTTTCATTATAGACAGCACCCGGCTCTGTCATTATGTTACGCTCTATAACATAGTCTTTTGTTTTTTCATTTCCGGCAATCATTATTTTATTAATTTTGCCTTCGGTTACGGATATATTAAGAACACCGTCCGGATCATCATAGATAGAATCAATCTTTGAAAGTATGTAGCCTTTTTGATAGTAATATTCATTTATACTTTCAACAGCTTTATTAATTGCAGAAATGTTTTGAGGTTTTCCTTTTAAAGGTAGTAAGTATTGTATAATTTCTTGATTGGAAAGAGCCGTATTCCCTTCTATAGTAAAATCGGTAACCGGTATGTTTTCCTCCAAAATTATTTTCAAAGAAATTGTACCATTTGAATTTTTTACAGGAATAGCTTTCATTCTTTCTGTAAAATAACCCATCCTGTAAATGGTTTTTAAATCCTGTTGCATGATGTCTTTGTCATATAAACTGCCCTTTTGCAACGTCATTTTCTTTAAAATGCTTTCGGGTTTAATAATGTTTGCCCCTAAAATTTCTATATCGTTAATATATGAAACGCTTGAGGCATCGATTTCATCCATGTCCGCTTCCATAACTTCTTGTTCGGTGATTTCTTGGCTTTCAATATCTTGTATTGTAACATCTTGAACAGTTTTATCATCTTCAGCGCAAGCAAACTGAGATACCATAAGTATCCCCCAAGCTATAGAAAATATTATTAACTTTTTATATATATTCAAATATTTTAACAAGCATTCGCTCCAAAATGTATAACTAAATTCTAACATAAATATATATATGTGACTACAAATTTACAAAATTTTAGGCAATTTTTTTTAATAAAAATACTTTATATAATTAAGAGGATAATTTATGGGTACAAATTGCGATAAAATACCAATTTTTGTTAAAAATGAA
>JAKSUP010000078.1 GCA_024408905.1 bacterium | reverse complement strand
ATAAGATTAAAACTTGTATATAGAATGGAAGTATATGGGAAAGAAAATATCCCAAAAGACAATCAATATATAGCTGCAGCAAATCATTTATCAACGCTTGATGCTCCTATTGTAGGTGCAGTACTGGATAGACCACTATCATATATGGCAAAAAAAGAGTTGTTTGAAAACCCCATTTTATCGTGGTGGTTAAATTGGCTCGGAGGTTTCGCTGTTGATAGAGAAAACTTAAGTATTTCAACAATAAGAACAGCATTAACCATAAAAAAAACTAACTGGGTTTTAGGAATTTTCCCTCAAGGTACAAGACAGCCTGTAGGTATTATAAGCAATGTTACAAAAGGGTTCGCATCTATTGCAAAAAGCTCTAAATGCGGGATTTTACCAATAGGCATTGTAGGTTCAGAAAAAGCTTGTCACATCCCGTTTACGGGAAAAATTGTTGTAAAAATCGGAAAACTTATTCCATATTCAAATGATGCTGATGAAATGTACAATCAATGGATAAAAGATATACAGGAATTAACAGGTTTTAAATACGAATAGGTGGAAAATGGCAAAAAATTATAATAAGAGAACTGAAAAAGATTATAATTTATTACGTTTTTTATGGTACAACACATTTTTATATTGTGTTGTTAAACCGGTAATGGAACTTATGTACAATATTAAAGTCGAAGGACAAGAAAACCTTCCCCAAACATCTAACGTAATATATGCTGCAAATCATACCTCTTACTTAGATCCACCAATGTTGAGTTATGCCACAAAAAGATTAATCGCTTTTATGGCTAAAAAAGAATTGTTTGAAAGTAAAAACGAGCTTTTAAAATTCTTAGTACATTCTTTAGGTGCTTTTGCAGTAAATCGTGAAAAACCGGAACTTGCAACCTTTAAAAGTGTAAAAGCTGTATTTAATACCCCTTGGGCATTAGGCATTTTCCCACAAGGCGGGATTGTTAAAGAACCTGTTATATCAGACCTTACAAAAGGTTTTATATTGTTTGCAAAAAAATTTAAAGCAGATATTGTGCCTATTGCAATTAAAGGGTTTGACGGATATGCGCACAAATTGTTTGAAAAGCATATTTCAATAAAAATAGGAAAACCCATTTCTTATGAACTTGACGAAGACGAAATTTTAAGGCTGTGGGCTAAGCATATATCGGATTACACAGGTTTTGAGAATAAAGTTTCGTAACAATACTTAACAAATACCTAATCGGGTGTAAATTTTTTTTCTTGGTGTGTTTTTATATATGTAGGGATTATTATATGAGAATTTTTTCAGTAAACAACATTAGAATACTACGACAAGCCGCGCAAGATATTGGTGCCTCAGGTGGCTCCGGTATTATAAAACAAGCTGAAAAAGAATTAGGCTCAATCGGTCTAAGTAATGTTGCCAAAAAAGAAGGATTAAAAGTTGCAACATCTCCTATCCGTGAATTACAGGAAGGCGTCGGGGATGTATTTGTTAAAACTGAAGCAAAAATTGATACTCCACCAAAAGCCTCCAAAATAGCCAAAACAGCCAAAGGTGATAGTTCAATAAATGTTGAAGAAGTAGCAAAAAATAATATTTCAGAAGAAGACCGTGCAAATAATAAAATATCTTCACAACTTGCAAAACAAATTTATAAAGAATACTATCCATTGTATGATAAAATTGATTACAAAATCCAAAAGACATTTGAAGAATTAATTACTAAAGAGAAGATAATATCTGAAGTACATTGCAGAATAAAGGGTGATGAATCAATACGTGAAAAAATGACATCACGTGGTTATGCATCCAAAAAAGAAGCAATAGAAAAGATTACTGATATTATCGGTTTTAGAACTCCACTTACAAAATTTGGTAATGATGATATTAAAAAACTCACAGATTTAATTATAGACAAAATAAAAAAAGGTGAGTGGATTTTGCGAGAAATTGAAATTAAACGTCCAAAGAGTATTGAAAATGCTGCCAATAAAGAACTTTATGATTATATTCCATTGAAATTTATTGATGAAATTTCAACAGAAGCACTTAACAAAAAACTAAAAGATGCAGCTGAAAAAGCAGAAGATATAGCTGAAGAAGCAGAAAATGTAATTAAAACAGCAACCAATTACACGGAAGCGAATTATGCAGGAGTACATTTTTCTTTCGAAATTCCTGTCACAATTGGTGATAAAACTTTTTCTCCTATTGTCGAATATCAGGTTTATGGTGATAAATTGAAACACGCAAAAGAAATTCAAGATAGTTCTTATAAATATTTTAAAGGCAAAAATGTATCTAAAAAATATCGTTTTTTGCAACCACGTTTATCAAAACTTAAAAACAATAAAAATCTTTTAGAAATATATCAAAAATATGAAAAAGAGCTTATGCTTGAACAAATAAGAAAAGATAAATCAATGAAATTTAAGAGCGGCCTTGATGAGTTTTTATCTTGGGAACAATTCATTCCGGAATTGAACAAAATTGATAGAATAAAGTTATATAGCGAACTCGATATGTTGCCGGCAATGATGCGTAATATTTCTCCGACTGATTTAAGAAAGATATTATCTGATGTTCCGGAAAAATCTGTAAATGAAATTATTGATGTTATTAAGCAACAAAATGAAATATTAGACAGCGTTGTAAAAACTGTTGGTAAAAATGCTGATGTATATGTAGAAGCAAATGAAGCACAATTAAACAAATTACTGTGCGAAAAATTAAGAGCAATTATTAACAATCAAGAGTATGATATTGATGTAGAAAAATTGTATGATTGTGCGATGATTAATAAAACTGCAAAACAAAGAAAAGCGATTTTTGCAAAAGCTGCAGAAAAAATGAAAGAATATGATTATAACCAAATACAAAGAGAAATAAAAGTTTGCTAATTTATTTCACTTAATTTGACTTATTTCGTTTTATTCTGTCTTTTATTTTTATTAGGCTTTTTCGTAAAGTTTTGATTATTGCTTGAACTATATGATGTCTGTATTCTTTTTACGCTGAATACTTCAGGCATTGCTTGGATTGCAGTCATTACTTTTCTTAGGGTATCAACATTATCAAGCTCAATACCGACTTCAATTACACCCACTTTGCCTTTGGATTTTACGTTTGCAGAATTAATATTTGTATTGTTATCAGAAATAACACCTATAATATCTTTTAAAAGTCCTAATTTTTCTGCAGTTTCAATTCTTATAGTTGTACAATAAGTTTTATTAGTATTTTCACCTGACCAATGAATATCAATCAATCTTTCAGGAGGAACTTCGTCAAGCGTTTTGCAATCAAGCCTATGTACGCTTACACCTTTGGAACGTGTTACAACACCAACAATAGGTTCGCCCGGAATTGGAGAGCAACATCTTGCAAAAGAATAAAGTAAACCTTCCAAGCCGACAATATCTTTATTAGAGCCTTTTTTCTGTTTAAATTGAACGGTTTGTTCTTGTTTTTGAGGCTTTTTAAGTCTATTTGTAATTTTATTTAGAGTAGTTTCTCCGTAACCCAAAGCTGCCAACAAGTCGTCCGAACTTACGTAATTCATTTGTTTTGCAACTTTTTCGAGTTCTCCTGATTTAACATACTCGTCATATATAGCTTTTGTTAATTCATGTTCAAGGTTTGCTCTGCCGATTTCAATATGGTCTTCTCGTTTATTTTTCTTATACCATTGTTTAATCTTTGATGATGCCTGTTTTGTAACAACAAAATTCAGCCAATCAAGTCTTGGTGCTGCAACTTTTGAAGTCATAATTTCAACAATATCACCGTTTTTAAGCTTGGTATCAAGTTGTGCAATACGGCCGTTAATCAATGCTCCGACTGTTTTATGTCCGACGTCTGAATGGATACGATAGGCAAAATCTACAGGAGTAGCGTTTTGTGGCAAATCTAATACATCACCTCCCGGTGTGAACGCAAAAACTTGGTCAGAGAAGATATCAAGTTTAACAGAATTTACATAATCTTCAGCATTTTTGGTGTCTTTATCATATTCTGCCAATTTTCTCATCCAAGAAAATTTTATATCATTAGCCGAATCGGCCTTTTTAGAACCTTTTTCCTTATATCTCCAGTGCGCTGCAATACCGTATTCAGCAATTTCGTGCATGTGCCAAGTTCTTATCTGGACTTCAAGAGGTTTTTGTTTAGGCCCGATTACTGATGTGTGCAAAGATTGGTACATGTTGCCTTTTGGCATTGCGATATAATCTTTAAATCTGCCGGGGATTGGTTTAAATCTTGAGTGAATAAGCCCAAGAACTTCATAACACTCTTTTTCTGTATCTACAATTACACGAACAGCAGTAATATCATACAAATCATGGAATGCTACATTAAGCCTTTCCATTTTTTTATAAATACTGTAATAATGTTTTGCACGGCCTGTAATTTTAGCATTGATACCACTTGCTTTAACGTCTTTGGTAATTTCTTCAATCAACATATTAACAGCTTGTTCTCTCTCTGTTTTCTTTTGAGATACAAGCTGTGCGATTTCATAATATTTATCAGGATGAAGATATTTCAATGACAAATCTTCAAGCTCTGCTTTAATTTTACCGACACCCATACGATTGGCGAGAGGTGCAAAAATATCAATTGTTTCTTGAGCAATTTTTTGTTGTTTTACGCTTGACATATAGTTTAGAGTACGCATATTGTGTAATCTGTCAGCAAGTTTTAAGAAAATTATTCTTACATCACTTGCCATAGCGATAAACATTCTGCGAAAATTCTCTGCCTGACGTTCTTCTGTAGATTTAAACTGTAATTTGCCAAGTTTTGTAACCCCTTGAACAAGGTTAAGAACATCTTCTCCAAATTCTTCTTTTAATTCTTCTGCTGTTGTATCGGTATCTTCTAAAATATCGTGCAAAAAACCTGCTATCAAAGTGTGTTTATCAGCTTTTAAAGAAATTAATATTTTAACAACTTCCATAGGGTGAATAATATAAGGTTCTTCCGATACTCTGTATTGCCCTTCATGAAGTCTTTTTGCGTATTCAAAAGCATACTCTAAATCTGCAATATCAGAAGGTTTATAGCTTCCTTCTTCCAGTAATTTTCGTATTTCATCAAATGATATTACAACATTTTCCATAATATTGTTATCATAGAATTTTTTTTAGTTTTTTTCAAGGGTAATATGTGAAAAATCAGCTATTTCAAGTAGCAAGAATGTGGGAAAATCTAATTTTTTGCAATCGCTGGTTTTTATTTATCAATATCAGTTTCTTTGTTTTCTTCTTTTTTATCTTCGTCTTCTTCAACAAAAACTTCTTCAAGCGTTTCTATTGTTTCATCTTCATCTTCTTCTGTCGAAAGTTCCGAAAGCTTTTTCTTATGCTTTCTTGAATTCAAAACCGACGCAACATTATTCATAGCAAGCGAATTAAGGGTTGCACGCAAAAGTGCGCTTCTGTCTACATACGGTTGATTAAAAAAGTTTTCGCCCTCTTCTTCCTCTAATGGAGGTAAATACATAGCTTCAGAACCATATTTTTCTTGGCTCATTTTCGCAGCAGTACCCGATGCGTCGCCACTTTTGAAATTGAACGAACCGCCGATTCCGTAAAATCCTGCTGACCTATTATCTACCACTACTTTTTAGACCTCTTGTTTAAAGGATATTTCATCCTCATAATAATATCCTTACGTTATATTAAAACCCCTAAAAGAATAATTTGCCAGTTTATAACAAAAATTTACAAAAATTTATATTATTTCTGTGCCTGTTTGTATAAAATTCAAACCTTTGATTATTTGATATTCTTCACCTAAATCTATATCCAAATCACTCAGCACAAAATATGTCGGACCTGAACCTGACATAATAGCCTCAGGAATTACATTTTTAATTTCTTGAAGTTCTTTATAATCTCCAAAAACTGCATCTTCTAAATCATTATATAAAAATTTTGTTATATCTTCCCTATCAAGCAAAGCTACAAACATTTTTTCTGTCATTTCGTACTTTGGCTTAAACTTTTTCAAAGCATATTTTGTATACGCTTCTTTTGCAGAAATTCCCAAATTCTTTGGTTTAATTAAAGTTACCGGATATTCAGCAGCAGGAAGTTTTTTTGTCACTTCGCCTCGAGATGTAGCAAGAGAGCAGCCTCCATTTAAGCATACATTTAAGTCAGAACCCAAAGATGCACATAGTTCGTTCATTTCTTTATTATCAAGTGCTTCAAAAAGATAATTAAGTCCCATTATTGTACCGGCACCGTCCGTACTTCCACCTGCAAGACCTGCTGCTATCGGAATATTTTTTTCTATATGGATATCAAGCTTAACATCCGTCATTCCGACTTTTTCCATATAAAGTTTTGCTGCTTTATATACAAGATTTTTTTCGTCATAAGGAATTTCGTCACTTGTGCCTGAAAGAATTATTTCAGGAGTTTCTGATTTTTCGGCTGATATCGTTAAATAATCGTACAAGCTCACAAGCTGCATAATACTTTTGATATTATGATACCCATCTTCTCTTTTATTTACGACCTCCAAAGTCAGATTAATTTTTGCCGGACATTTTACTTTTACACTTTTCATAATTTTATTATATCACCTATAAAATTAAACCGTATAAAACTTGCATCTTCTCTCCCTCTCCTTATTTAGGAGAGGGGTGAGGTAGTTGCAAAAACTTATGGCATCGTAACTTTGCCCAGTACAACCCTTTTATCAGCACCCGTGCAACACGGAA
>JAKSUP010000077.1 GCA_024408905.1 bacterium | reverse complement strand
ATGGGGCGCCAGGTGGGATTCGAACCCACGCATATCGGAACCACAATCCGAGGTCTTAACCACTTGACGACTAGCGCCATAGCTCCAACAGTTATTAGTATATCAAATCAAGATTCTAAAGCAAGTATAAATAAAAAAAGGGCGAAATCTAAAAGATTTCGCCCTTTTTAAAACTTTCTAACTTAGCTTATTCTTTGGAACATATATCCAATTCCACGAGCTGTTAATATCAACTCAGGGTTTGTTGGATCAGCTTCCAATTTAGAACGTAATCTTGAAATGTGTACATCTACCACACGAGTATCAATTCTGTGATCTGCAGGGTATGACCATACGTGTTGTAAAATCTCATTTCTTGAATATGCTTGACCGGAATTGTTAACCAATAATTCAAGCAAACTAAATTCCATGCCTGTTAAACGAATTCTTTCGTTCTTTCTATATACTTGTCTTCTTGCTGTATCAATCTTGATACAACCTGTTGTAATAACATTTTTAGCACCTTTGCCGGAAGGAGCAGCACCTGAACCGGATGGAGAAGGAATAATAACATCCTTGCTGATAGTTCTTCTCAATACAGCTTTTACTCTTGCCTCTAATTCTTTAGGGCTAAATGGCTTAATAACATAATCATCTGCACCGAGTTCCAAACCTGTAATTCTTTCGGATACATCACCTAAAGCTGTTAATATAATAATAGGTACATCTGAAGTTCTTCTTATTTCTCTTGTTACACCATAACCGTCCATTTTTGGCATCATAACATCCAAAACAACTAAATCAGGGTTAGTTTTGTTGAATACATCAACGGCTTCTTCACCGTCTTCAGCTACAACAACATCATAACCAACCATTTTTAGACGTGTTTCTAATATTCTTCTGATACTTGCTTCATCATCAGCTACCAGAATTCTTTGACGAGAATCACCTTCCATAAGTTCTTCGTCTTCTAACTCATTCAATTCTTCATTCTCAGCCATGTTTTCACCTTTATTTTATGTTACAAAAATTTTTATATCTTAATAATTATACATATATCTTAATAGAAATTCATAAAATTTGCAAGTGGTTTTCTAAATACTTAATCTTTGAAAACTCTACACCAATTGGGCATAAATAACTCTATCAATACCTGCCATATCTTTTAACACCACTATATCTTTAAATTTTTTCTGCATTAACTCTTTAACCTTATTTGACTCATCAATACCAAGTTCAAACATCAAATACCCACCTTTGTTAATATATTTTGGGGCATCCTCAATAATTTTTCTATACACGTCCAACCCGTCATCACCTGCAAACAACGCAATTTCAGGTTCATGCATGACTTCAGGTGACAATTTAGTCCCGGTTGGAATATATGGTGGATTAGAAATAATCAGGTCAAAAGACTCGTTAGGATGTATTTTCTCAAACAAATCTGATTTCCTAAATACAGCCCGATTATTAATACCCAGTTTTGTGACATTATCTAACGCAACTCTTAATGCATCAAAAGAAATATCCACTCCTAACACAACAGCATTAGTTTGTTTTGCGATAGTACAAGCTATGCACCCTGAACCGGTTCCAATATCTAAAACCTGCTCAAAATTGTTTTTATTTATTAGCTCAATCGCCTTCCTTACAAGTATCTCTGTTTCATCTCTCGGAATCAATACGTCAGGAGAAACCTTAAAATATTCGCCCATAAAATATGCTTCACCAATTATATGCTGAATAGGTTTTCTATCAGATACACGTTCTTGCACCTTTTTCTTTAGCATATCAAGCTGCATGTCATTAAGGTTTTTCCCCTGAATTTTATCCACAGTTGTATAGCTAAAAAAATGCTCCAAAAGCATTTCAATTTCTTTCTTGGCCTCATTCAGCTCAATACCGACATCAGTCATCATTTTTATAATCGATTGCATGTTCATTGATTATTCTTTCTATTTCGTTCCTTAAATCTAATTTTGATAATTCTTCCACATCTTTTTTCTCTAAAGAATACTTTTTACAAAGTATGTCATAATAGTACAATTGTTTCTTTGTAGGAGGCTCTTTCGACATTTTAACTTCTTGCAAAAATTTTCGTTTCTTCTTCTCAAAAGCCTTATTAGCCTCAATTATAGGTCTTTGACGTTCTTTATATTCATAATACTTTTTACATTCATTTATATAGTTAAGCGTGTCTGCTTCAAAGCTTTTTTCAAATAAATAATTTTTTAAAAATGGAAAACGAGAAGCCCCAAGCTCTTGGTAGTATCTTTCATCTTCGATAAATTTTGACAAAATTTCTTCTGAAGAAAGTTCTAAATTCTGTTTAACAAGCGAACGCAAGAAATTACAAACTCCACTTTTTTGAGTTTTGTCAAAATCCAAATATATTCGATTCTTTATCTCATACATAGGTATATTTTAAACGAATAAAGCCTCCTTTACAAGGAGGCTTTATTTACCATTTTAACAAATCTTCAACCGTAAATCGTTTTCGCTGCTGCTCTAACTTGAATTTTATCAGTTTTTCATACATAGGATTCGTTGTATATCTACCGGAATTATCAGTAGGCTTGTCTTTTTGCTCTACTTTATTATCAATATCATTATTCACAATTAGACTGAGTCTAGTTCGATTATCTGTTGTCATAAGCACCTCTTATTATTAAATATCTCTTATGTATATATAAAGTATTTAATATTAAAAAAATTGCCTTTTTTGATTGCTTTTGTTAAGTATTGTTACAAAAAAGAAAAAAATAGTTATAAAATGTTACTTTTGTTTACACACAAACTAACATTACAACAGCATTAGCCTCAATTGCCAATTTTTCACCAACTGCATCTAACTGCTCTTTTGTCTTAGCTTTTATAGAAATATCGTGTTCTTCAAGCCCCAATACTTTAGCCAAAGCAGTTTTCATTTTCGGAATATATGGCATCATCTTGGGTGACTGAGCAATTATATTCGAATCAATATTATTAATCTTATAACCAGATTCTTGCACTAATTTATATACTTGAGTAAGTAATTTTACACTATCAGCATCTTTATATTTGGGATCGGTATCCGGAAACAGCGTTCCGATATCATCCATTGCTAAAGCACCTAAAAGCCCGTCAATAATTGCATGGACTAAAACATCAGCATCAGAATGTCCCAATAATCCTTTTTCATGCGTAATTTTTACGCCACCAATTATTAATTCACGACCTTCTACTAGTCTATGTATATCATAACCCAAGCCGACTCTGTATTTTTGTTTCATAAAGCAAATTCCTTTTTGTTTTATTATACAATAAAATTCGGTTATAAGTCCTACTACAAACTTAAATTTAATACGTAAAAAATTTATCAAAATCCACGTCATCAAAGTTGCACAACAGGTGAAAGATTTCGTCGTCATCATCAAGACGTTGAAAATTATAATCATCAAACAACCAAAATTTTGGGCTCATCCCTTTTGAACGTACAATATTTTTATCTTTCAAAATCTGGAGTTTCTTTTTAACTATTTCGACGGGTAAGTCTACCAATTTAGCCAACTCAACAGCAGTAATACCATCAGTATTACTGTATTTTTCAGGGGTAAGGAACATGAGTTCCAAACCGACTGCCTTTAATGCTTTGTCTTCTGTTTCTGAACCCATACTTACATTATAACGTACTTTTTATAAATTTTATCATTTTTTTAAAGGAATTATTATTTTATAGTTTTTTGACGCACTATAATAATAGTATGGACAGTAATTTTACAAAAAGAAAAGCTATAGGATGGCTTAGTTTATCTCACTTGGTATGCGACATATACGGAGGATTTTTAAATCCCATTATGCCTTTTATTGCTGCAAAATTAGGCTTTACAATGGCTATTGCTACTGTAATAATAAGCATTGCTCAAATTTGTTCTAATATGCTTCAGCCTATATTCGGATTTTTTGCAGATAATATGCTAAAAAGATTTTTTATATTTTGGGGATTAATACTTGCGTCAGTATTTATACCATTGGCTCCGGCTGCGCCAAATATAACAATTCTAACACTATGTATGATAATAGGTTGCTTAGGGGGAAGTTTTTTTCACCCTCAATCACTGGGTTTCATAAAGAGATTTTCCGGCGAAAATTATTCCGATAATATGGGATTTTTTGTAAGCATGGGTTCTCTCGGATTTGCGTTTGGACCGTTACTTGCAGCATACATAACACAATATGCTGGACTTGCAAAAATTTCTTACACCTCAATCTTAGGATTATCTTTAGCCGGCTTAATGTTTTTGTGCGTTCCAAAGATTTCGCTCACAGACAGCGTTTTAGAACATAAGAAATTTATAAATTCATTCAAAGAAATCCTACAAAACAAACAAATTGATTTATTGTTAATAGTAGCAATGATGAAATCCCTAATTACTAACAGTTCTTGTATTCTCTTACCATTTTTATGGCGAGATATGGGGTGCAAACCTTCATATATAGGTTTTGCACTATTCCTATTTATTTTTGCAGGAGCCTTAGGCTCTTTTATCAGTCCTAAATTGGAAAAAATAATCGGAACAAAAATTGTTATTTATATTTCAATGTGTGCTACTCTACCAATGATGTTTGGATTTGCTTTTACATATAAATCATACCCGAGTTTATCTTTGGCAATCTTTGCTCTTATCGGTTTTACAACGATGTTAGCACAACCTGTAATTATTGTATTAGGGCAAAAGATTTTGCCTCAATACAAAAGTATTATCGCAGGGTTTATTAACGGTTTCTGTTGGGGAACAGTAGCACTTGCCCTATCAGTATTGGGCGCAATTGCACAGTTCTATGGCATCATAAATGTTTTATTAGTTTTATCAGTTCTGCCGGTTATTGCATCACATTTTGTTAAAAACATTAATGATAAAAATATCACGCAATAATAACTTTTTGCGACTCATGTTGTTCTATATCTTTTGTGCTATTTGAGTTTTTGGTGCATAAAGCAAATATAGCACCCACAATTGCTAATCCACAAAATGTTATGGCAAGCACTTTCTTTGTTTTTGGATTTGACTTAATTTCTGTTTGACCATTTTCTTTATTAAAAAAAAGTTTTTCTGCATTCTGATAAAAAATCTTATCGATTATGCTATCTGCATCATCATTAAAGTTATTTTTTATTGCAGTTTTTATATCAACAATTGTTTTTTCATAAAATTCTTTACCTGTCAAACCGTCTTTTCCATTTGCAAATTCACCTATAGGAGCATCCGAACCAAACAATATTCTATCTAAAGCATTTTTTTCTTTTAATTTTTTTATAAGATTTACTATTGTAGGTTTATTTGGTTTATCAATATCTACCCAAGAAATATCAGCATACAAATTTGCATCTTTTTTATCAATAGAATCCATTAACACTTGGATGGCTTTTGAATGAACAGTTTCTCCACCTGCACCAAGATGAGCCATGATAACCGGGGTTTTTGGAACTTTTTTAGCAGCTTGATAAATTTTTTCAGGCTCTGAATACCTAAATGCTTCATCTGCTAACTTGCCATTTTCCCATTGTATACCACAATGAAACAGACAAGGAAGATTTTTTTCTTGTGCAAACATTAAGTAAGGATCAAAGAGATTACTGGTGGCCATTATTTCATGTCCATCAGGATGAAATTTTAAACCTACAAATTTGTTAGGATTTTCATCAAATAGTTTTTTTATGTTTTCAACAGAGCCGGTTTTTGGTTGGCATACAGCCAAAGGGGCTATTTTAGGGTTGTTTTCTGCAATTTTTAAGATTTCCTTGTTACCTTCAAGCTCATCCAACATTTCGTTTTTATCGATAGCACTTAGATTTGATACTATAATTTTTTCAATAGTATCACCATTTGAGAGAGGATTTTTTATAAAAGTATCTAATTCACTATACTGGTACTTACTGCCATACCAATTCCCGACATGCATATGAGAATCAATAATTTTACCGGAAAATACAATATTACTTATATTATATATTTTCATAATCTGACTCCTTAATTTCAGGATATAAATCTCCTAAATACTGTACGCCACGTGAACGCATTTCTAAAATTTTATACCCTCTATCAGTACCACGTCTAATATCATCAGCTGCTGCGTAACATACATAAGCAGGGTAGTAATCGCGTGCATGCTTACACATAACTCCTATAGAATCAAACATGCCGGCAACTAACAAAATTTTTTGGTACAAATCATAATCATTTTTATAATATTTATAATCACCATAGTTCGAAGGTTTTTGTGGTGAACTGTTAAATAATTGATACAACATGGACTGATTATTGTATTCTTTTAATGCGTTATCATAATCAACACTTTTATTCATAGAACTTTCATATTTTTCATAACTATTTCTTAGATTTTTAATATTAGGTTTTACACATTCGCATAAATACTTTGATAAATAATTTATTGCATTATTATAACAGCTGGAAGCATGTGTAAAATTCATATGACACTCATGAAAATATCCTAATAAATAGTGTGGTTCGTAATCTAAGTAATAATCAGGATGCTCTAAGAAAAATGCTTTATCTTTTTCTATTGCATAATTTAAGGTATCTTCTTGTTTTTTATAGTTTGATTGTTTAGCATATTGATTAGCTGTCTCCTTTAAATGTTTCATTGAAGACATATGTTGTTCTTTTGTATTACCGTAATTAAAATTTTGTGACGTTTTAACATCTCTGTCAATTGCATTAAATACAGAGAAACAACTTCCCCACATAGATAAAACACTAGGTTTACCACTACCTTCACAATCACATTTTAGAAAAACTATTTCTCCATTATTATTTA
>JAKSUP010000076.1 GCA_024408905.1 bacterium | reverse complement strand
TGTATGCAGGTCATAAAGTATTGATACAATTGATTAAAAATCCTGTCGGTGCGACTGAAGTATTAAAAACAGTTGACTTGAATTCAAATATTTTGCTTGCTGTGAACAGCAACGAAGCTGACGGACAAGATATTTCTTGGATAAATGATGCTGAGTTTGAAATCCTTAGGGGTGCAAAAAAAGAAATTGTTGTGTCAGGTGTTCGCGCAAAAGAAATGGCCGAAAGACTTGAAAAAGCAGGTTGTAAAAATTATAAAATCGTAAACGATGTTAAAGATGCAGTTGCTTATATTAGTAAAGTATCGGATAATGATATAACAATGCTTCCGAATTATACAGCATACATGACAATTAGTAAGATGAAAGGGTTTAAGAAATGTTGTTAGGAGTAAATATAGACCACGTCGCAACACTTAGAAACGCGAGGGGAGGAAATGAACCTGACGTATTAACGGCTGCAAGAATATGCAAGGTATGTGATGTTGCGTCTATTACTACACACCTAAGAGAAGACAGACGTCATATAATGGATAAAGATGTTGAGAATATAAGAATGTTGCCTCACACAAGGTTAAACCTTGAAATGGCAATGACGGACGAAATGCAAGAAATTGCACTTCGCCTACGACCTCACGCTGTTTGTATTGTCCCTGAAAAAAGACAAGAGTTAACAACAGAAGGCGGGCTTGATGTAGAAGGTCAACTTGAAAGAGCAATAAAATTTACTAAACCACTTTTAGAAAAAAATATTGAAGTAAGTTTCTTTATAGATCCTGATGTTCATCAGATTTCTGCTGTGTCAAAGACGGGCGCGCCTTTTATAGAACTTCATACAGGACGGTATTCTGAAGCCTTTGGAACAGCTGACGAAGAAAAAGTATTCCAAGAATTAAAAGGTGCCTCAATTTTTGCGCAAAACTTTGGGTTGAAGGTTAATGCAGGTCACGGCCTAAACTATCAAAACGTAAAAAGAATGCACGAAATTCCAAACTTGGTAGAGTTAAATATCGGTCATTCAATAATTGCACGTTCAATTTTTGTCGGCTTAGAACAAGCAATCAAAGAAATGAAGGGATTGGTAGAATAAAATTAATATTTAATTTTTTTCATTGTTATATTTGTATTTTGTGAAGTCATATTTCATGTGAAGAAATTTGTTATAACATGCAGCTGTTCTATTCATAATAACATTTTCGTTTTTTAGTACAATTTTTAACGCAGAAATTACGGTACGCATTTCATTAGAGTTGACAGAATTTTGTTTGCAATAGTCAATTATGCCATTCATATATTTGATATTTTCGTCAGTTCTGTTTTCAATAATTTTGTAATCGTCCTCGTAGCTACGTTTCATATATTCCCCAGTATAGTGCTTATATAGCAGTGGTGCTTCATAGGTATAATATATAAAATAAATTATTATGTCAAATTTGCAAGAAGAAACTTATCGGACTATTGCCAAAAATTTAAAAATCTTGAGATTTAAAAATAATTTATCTCAAGAGAGATTGTCTGAAATTTTAAATGTAAATAGCAAGTTTGTAGGTCATGTCGAAAGATTTGAAAGATATATAAGCTTAAAAAGAATAATTGAGCTTGCAGAATTTTTTAAAGTTCCTGTTAAAACATTTTTTGAGTAGCTGTTCTTTGTGTATAATAAAAGCAGAGATATTTTGTTGTATGGGATATTTATATTATGAAATCAAAAGAAGAAGTTATAGCAGAAATGCAATTGGTCGTTGAGCAAATGCGACTTGATGATATAGAAGAAAATCCGGATTCTGAAACAGAACAATTTCAATGTGATGCTTGTGGCGGGATAAAATCTCTTGCAGGCTCTGTTCAATATGGCAATTACAGGCTTTGTAATGATTGTGTTTTGCTGGCAGAAGTTGGGTTTGAACTTGGACAAATCAAAGAAATTGATGAACTAATTGATGCTATGGAAGACAAAAGACTTGAAGCAGATTGTGAATTTTTAAAAAAAAAAAAAAAAAGGGTAAATAATTAATTGTTTGTTTTTAAAATACTGTCGCCAGCGACTTTTTCACCTTTTATCAAGTATGTTGCGTTTTCTGTTTTCATCAAGTGATTATCTACGAGAGAAAAAGATTCCAGTTTTAAGTAATTTATCCCACTAAAATTGTTTTCATCAATCCTTATTGTTACGGTGTCTGTTAGGACTTTATTATTATCATAAGACGTTTTGCGAGAAAAAGTTATCAAATTCCCCTCTACATTTTTTAGCGAGACTTCTGCTTTAGCTCCTGTATATGGATTGTCAAGGGTAATGATATCACCCTCTCTCTTTAAAGTCCAATAGTCAGCACTCTGAGGTTTGAATGTGGACATAGAATTTGTAGTATCAAGTTTTGCTCTTATACTCCAGCTCCCAAATAACGCTTTAGGTACTTCTTCTATTGAAACACCTGCTTCTATAACTTGAGCTTGCGTACTGACTGAGAAAAAAAGTGTCAAAAAAATTAATGCAAAAAGTTTCTTCATAATTTTTATTATAACGATATTTTAAGAAATGTCATTATATAAGTATTTAATATACGCTTATCAACCTCTTTTGTGTTATGATTTTGTTAAACGAAATATAAAGAGAGGAAAATCAATGGAAACAAAGACTAAAATTGAGGATTTACCTACAGTTTATGACGCACAATCTACCGAAGAAAAGATGTATAAATTTTGGGAAGATGGTAATTATTTTAAGGCTGACGCTCATTCAAACAAGCCTCCACATACAATAGTAATTCCACCTCCAAACGTAACAGGTGTATTGCATATGGGGCATGCACTTGACGGAACTTTGCAAGATATCTTGACTCGTTATCACAGAATGAACGGGTACGAAGCACTTTGGCTTCCGGGTACAGATCACGCAGGTATTGCAACTCAAGCTGTTGTTGAAAAACAACTTAGAAAAGAAGGACTTTCCCGTTTTGATTTAGGCAGAGAAAAATTCTTGGAAAGAACTTGGGAATGGGCTAATGAACATAAGTCTACAATCCTTAATCAATTTAAAAGACTTGGCGCATCTTTTGACCGTTCAAGAGAAAGATTTACTTTTGATAAAGGATGTTCTGATGCCGTAAAAGAAGTTTTTGTAACTCTTTATAACAAAGGTTTGATCTATAAAGGAGCATATATCGTAAACTGGTGTCCACGTTGTATGTCTGCAATTTCTGATATAGAAACCGAATACGAAACAGAACAAGGTCACATGTGGGAGATTTCATACCCTCTTGTTGGCGAACCGGGGGCAATTATTGTAGATACTACTCGTCCTGAAACAATGTTTGGTGATGTTGCAATTGCAGTTCACCCAAGTGACAAAAAATACTCAGAATTAATCGGTAAAAATGTTTTAGTACCTTTGACAAACAGAGTTATTCCGATTATTGCTGATGAATATGTTGATAAATCATTTGGTACAGGTGCAGTAAAAATCACTCCTGCTCACGACCCTAATGACTACGAAGTTGGTAAGCGTCACAATTTCCAACCTATTTGGGTAATTGATGAAGAAGGGAAATTGAAGTCTTGCGCAGAAGTTCCACTTGAATATCAAGGTTTAGACAGATATGAAGCTCGTAAAAAAATTGTTGATATGCTTCAATTTAAAGGATTTTTGTTAAGAATAAAAGATCACGAACACAATGTCGGCAAATGCCAAAGATGTAATACAACAATCGAACCGTTGCTTTCTGAACAATGGTTTGTAAAAATGGGGCCTTTGGCAAAAGAAGCTATTGCAGCAGTTAAAGACGGCAGAATTAAATTTATTCCTGACCGTTGGGAAAAGAATTATTTAGGTTGGATGGAAAATATAAGAGATTGGTGTATTTCTCGTCAATTATGGTGGGGACACCAAATTCCTGCGTACTACCATAAAACAACGGGCGAAATGGTTGTAGCAAAAGAAAATCCTGATCCTGAAAATTACGTACAAGATACGGATTGCCTTGATACTTGGTTCTCATCAGGCTTGTGGCCATTCTCTACAATGGGTTTCCCTAATGCAGGAACTGATGATTTCAAAAAATTCTACCCTACAACAACTCTTGTAACAGGTTTTGATATCATCTTCTTCTGGGTTGCAAGAATGATTACAATGGGGTTGGAATTTACTAAAAAGGCACCGTTTAGCACTGTTTATATCCATGGTTTAATCAGAGATGAAAAAGGTCAAAAGATGTCAAAATCTAAAGGTAATACTATTGACCCTGTTGAAATTATTGATAAATACGGCTGCGATGCTTTAAGGTTTACAATGACTTCTCTTTGTACTTATGGTGGACAAGATATCAAGATTTCTGACGAGAGATTTGAATACGGAAGAAATTTTGCTAACAAACTTTGGAATGCATCTCGTTTCGTATTAATGAACTTAGAAGGTGTTGATAATAAACCGATAGATAAATCTAAATTAACCCTTGTTGATAAATGGATTTTGAATCAATTAAACGAAACACTTAAAACAGTAAACCAAAATATGAAGGAATTCAGAATTGGTGAAATCGCTCACGTTCTTTATGATTTCTTCCGTAGTGAATACTGTGACTGGTACGTGGAAATTGCAAAAATTCAACTTCAAGACCCTGAGCTTAAACTAAATACTCAAAGAGTTTTGAAATATGTTCTTGATATGAGTTTAAGAATGTTCCACCCTATTATGCCACATATAACGGAAAGTATTTGGCAAACTCTTAAACAATTTGGACTTGAAGATGGTGAAAATGATGCATTAATTGTTGCAAAATATCCTCAATATGATGAAAGTTTGAGTTACAAAAACGAGGCTGAAGAAATGAGTCAAGTTTTTGAAACAATTACGTCACTCAGAAACGTGCGTCAAAGCTTTAATATTTCAACTTCTGCAACAGTTGATGTTGAAATAAGAAGTGAAGGCAGAGAACTTGAAATATTTAAAGCTATAGAGTCTTACATCCACAGATTAGCGAAAGTTAACAACATAACTTACGCTGATATTAATTCTCCTGTTCCTCCGAAGTCTGCAACAGCAGTCGTATCAGCATCAAAACTTATTGTGCCTTTGGCTGATTTGATTGACCTTGATGCAGAAATTTCAAGACAAAATAAAAAGTTAGAAAAACTTACAAATGAAAAGAATTCTTTGTTAGGCAGAATGAAGAACGAAAAATTTGTTGCAAACGCTCCAAAAGAACTTGTTGAACAAACAAATGCCCGTATTGAAGAAATTATCGCTCAAGAAAAAGTTATCACAGACTTGATTGAATCATTAAAGTAGGCTCAGGGGTAAATACTTGGGGTAACAGAGTAATAAAATTATAATAATGGCGAGATTTTGAATATTCAAAATCTCGCCATTATTGTGTTATATCAATAATTACAATTCGTTTTCATACTCATTAATTTCATCAAAATTAAAAAATTCTGACATAGTAATTTCTAAACCTGAACAAATTCGTAATATAGTATAAGGCATAGGCTCTTTCATGTTTCTTTCAATTTCACTCAAGCCACCTTTTGAAATACCACTCTGATATGCTAATTGTTCAATGGTTAAGTTTTTTGCAGCTCTTAAATCTTTTATTCTTTTAGAGATAATTTTGTTAAATTCTGTGTTTTTCATAATATATTTTCATACATGTGAACTTATGTATTGATAATAAAACATTGTCTTGTTAATATAGTTCATATGTATGAACTTAAATATAGCTATAAGTACAAAATAGAATTACAATCAGAACAAGAGTATTATTTGAGAATTTATTATAAAAATATGCAGATTGTTTGGACTTTACAGGAATACACTCAATTAGATATAAATTCAATTTTAAAAGAAATTCAACCAAAATCAAAAAGTATAAAATATTATCCCTCATTGAAAATATTTGTATGTAAAACCAAGAAAGATTTAAACCTAATATTTAGATATTTGTATTCAGCTTATTTTGAATATAAAAATACACCAAGCATTAATTTAATAGAACAATCTTTAAAAAATTTTGTATCAAATAGTGATGAATGGAACTTTTATGATTAATTTAACAAAAAAGTTTTCTTTTTATTTATAATGTTTTTATGCAAAACATAGATTATTTAACATTAAAAGCTTTTTTTGAAGAAAATATTGATTTTTTTATTGGTGCAAGACTGCAAAAAATACAGCAGCCGACAAGGCGTGATTTTGTGTTGCACATTCGTAATAATTCGGTCTCAAAAAAGTTTTATATAAATATTAATCCACAATTCTATCATGTTGCTTTTATGGGAATAGAAGGTGAAAAGCGAAGAAATATTGAAATCCCGAAACAGCCTCCGATGTTTTGTATGCTATTAAGAAAATATCTTGAAGGGGCAAGAATTGCTGACGCTTTAGTGGTTGAAAATGAACGTATATTGGAACTACATTTTGAAACTTATGACGAACTTTCAGAAAAACGATTGCTTTGTCTTTGTATAGAACTTATGGGAAAACATTCAAACGTAATTTTGTATGACAAAGAAACTTCTGTGATAATAGGTTGTGCCCATAATGTCGGAGCAGAAAAAAGTAAATATAGAGAGCTTCAAGGCGGCTTAAAATACATTTATCCCCCGGAGGTAAATGTAAAAGAACAAGTGAGCACCCCTTTATATAAAACATTTAGTGATGTAACTAGCATTAATGAAAACTTAGACAATTATTATTCTAAAATTCAAGAGGGTGTAAATCTAAAGGCAGAAAAAACAAAACTTTTAAATATTGTTCAAGGAAAAATGAAAAAAGTTAAATCTTCTGTTGATAAGATTACAAACCTTTTGCAAAAAAGAGATAATACGGATAAATACAGATTGTATGGCGAACTTATTACAGCAAACCTTTATCAAAATGCCGATTATCAAAAGAGG
>JAKSUP010000075.1 GCA_024408905.1 bacterium | reverse complement strand
TAGAAGCCCCCATGCCTGTCATAAGCAGATAAATTAATACAGCAAGAATTCCAAGTGACACATTCAGTTTAAAATTCACCCTAAACCATGAAAGAATTATTGAGAAAAATCCCCAAATAAATGCGACATTCATGCCGGAAGCAGCCAAGATATGCAGCAAACCGGAATTTACAAAAGATTGCTTAATGTTTTTGGGAGGAGAAACTGCATCATCACCAAATACAATACCACCTAAGATTTCTAAATTTGGAGTCCTTAAATATTCAGAATGAACACCAATAATTCTTTCTCTATATTCGTTTATTTTTTGTAAAATTTTCTGCTTGAATGTCAAACTGCTGTTTAATTGTTCAAAATCTTTTGCGTAAAATACTGCATACGTATCATAATTTCTCAAATAATTCCCATAATCAAATTGAGAAGGATTTCCGGCTTTGAAAGGGATTGACAGACGTCCTGTAAATTTGTATGTATTATACAATTTTATATCTTTTACTTTGGAAAACTTTTCCGGAGATAAATTTAATGTCACAAGTAATTTTTCATTTTTAAATTCTTTTTTGATATCACCAAATTCTAAAGTTTTTACATCAAAATAAAATTTTGGATTACCATCGCTTACCCCCTTGGGAATTGAAGTCACTATACCGGTTATTTCAGAATTCACTGGAGCTAAATTGTAAAGTTCATCTGTCGTTTTTATCCTTATTGTCGTGTTAACAACTCCCAAATAAAAAAGAAACAGGCAGAAAATAATAACCTTTGCAGGAAACAAATTCTTTATAACTGCATAAATGAAAAATATTGTTAGCAACAACGATAGCCACAGCAAATTATTCGACATAACACCAAATAATGCCATTACGTAAAAAAGAACAGAAAGCATCATCAAAGAATTTTTGTTATTATAAATTTTTGTACAAAATTCCCTAATCAAAATCTATAACCTGTTATTTTTCTTGACCTTCTGCTACTACAGGGATTTTTGGGATATTTTGTGATTCAAGAATAAAATCACAAAGTTCTCTAACTGCTCCACGACCACCATTTTTAGAAGAAATAAAGTTGCAAACATTCAAGACTTCGTCAACAGCATCATTTGGGCAACAAGCTAATGCAATTTTTTCCAATATACACAAATCAGGAATATCATCTCCCATATATGCAACATTTTCATAAGTAAAATTGTATTTTTTTAAAATTTCATCCAAAGCCGGAAGTTTGTATTTTTGACCTTGGCAAAGCTCTGTTATATTAAGGTTTTTAGCACGATGTTCAACCGTTCCGTTATTTCTTGCAGTAATTATTGCAGTAATAAAACCTGTTTTTTGCATTCTAACTAATCCGTGTCCGTCTTTTACGTTGAAAGTTTTATATTCAACTCCATTTTCGTCATAAGTAATACTACCGTCAGTTAAAACACCATCTACATCGAAAGCTAACAATTTAATATTTTTAGCTTTTTCCTGTGCATTGTTTTTTAATTCTGCCATATTTACTCCTTGGGTTGTTTCCTTTTTTAAACCTATTATACACCAGCTATAAATTCATTCGCAAGATATATAACCAAACTCGCACAAAGCATTTCCCTCTCATATTATCAGAGGATTTTTAGACATATTTATTAAAGTATTGGTTATGTGGAGTCGTTTAACATGTTGACTTATGCAAAAAAAATATTAAAACAAAATTAAAATTCAATATAGGAGAATTTGCTATGGGTATGGCAGCTTCACAAGCCCGTTACTTAGCACTAACGGCAAGAAAAACGAATACAGAATACGAAGGTCAACAGATAAACCAAGCAAGAACAGCACTTGCAAACCAAAGTGCAAACTTGTTTAATCGTTTATTGGATTTAAAAGTGCCGACAGCTCCTAAAACAACTGATTTTACAGAGCTTCAATACTCATATTCTGACGGAGATAACGAATCCGTCATTGATAGTTGGAAACAATTATCCTCAGCTGACCCTAATTATAACTATGTCGTAAATCACTACTACTATTCAGATGTATACACAGGTTCCCAAAAACTTCTTTCAAACCCACAAGTAACAACAAAAGGTGAAGTTAAAGAAGACAGAATAAACGCACGTATACCTGCACCAACCGTTGAGTACGAAACTGATGCAAGTGGGAACATGAGAATCAAAGTTTCAGGTAGTGACGGCACAAAAACATACAGCAACGTATACGTACCATTTAAAGAATTACCTCAAGATAAAAAACTTGATAATGCAATAAAAGACATTCAGGACGCTAAAGTAAAAGCAGGCGTTCCGGAACCACAAAAAGATGATTTTTACGGTTATCAAGATTCTACAGGAACATGGCACTTCTTATTGAAAGAAGATGTACAGAAATATGATCCTATAGACTATACTACAGAGTACAAGCCTTCTGCAGTAGGAAATTCTCCGTTAACAGAATTAAAACTGCCGTTAGAAAAAGATACCGAAACTGCACTTTCTCAAATTATAAAAGACTTACCCGATTCAAACCTAAAAGACTATTTATCTTTTAATCCGGCTGACGGATTGGTATATTCAGGACAAGGTGTTTATTCATTTGAAATGGCAGGAAAAACATACTACACGTGCGATAAAGATTTATACAACAGTATGCAGACTCAACACGAGTATGGAAAACCAATAGAAGGACAAGAAAAATTAGCATACTACGGCGCAAGTATGGTTAGACAAAAAATTGAAGAAACTAATAATGCTCTTATTGAAACTGATGGTAACGGAAGATTTAAATCAGTTAAATTTGATAATGATAGTGTCGTTTATAGTCTTAACACAGAAACGGTTACAGACGAAGCTGCTTATCAAGATGCAATGAATAAATATAACCACGATGTAGCAGAATATGAAAAAACTATTGCAGACATCAACGCAAAAACTTCAATTATCCAACAAGAAGACAGAACCCTTGAATTACGTTTAAAACAACTCGATACAGAGCAAAATGCTCTTAAAACAGAAATGGAAGCTGTTAAGAAAGTTATTAAAGACAACGTCGAAACAACATTCAAGACATTCTCTGATTAGTATTAATGCTTTTTATCTTTATCCTGTATTTGTGGTATAATACCCTTGTACAATGGAAGAAGGTAAAAGATGAGTTTAGATGTATATTTAGGTATTGATGTAGGTTCTGTTACAACCAAATTGGCTTTGGTTGACGAAAAAGGGAAATACATTGATTCTTATATGTTAAAAACTGCAGGCAAACCTGTTGATGCAGTACAAGACGGTTTACGCCATATAATTAAGCAAGCTGCAGTCGATTACAAAGTTCAAGGAGTCGGCACTACAGGTTCAGGAAGAAATCTCGCAGGAGCTTTAGTTGGAGCTGATGTCGTTAAAAACGAGATCACAGCCCACGCAGTTGCTGCTAGTACAAATATTCCGGGTGTCCAAACTATTCTCGAAATTGGTGGACAAGACAGTAAAATTATCATATTGCGTGACGGCATCGTAACTGATTTTGCTATGAATACGGTTTGTGCTGCAGGAACAGGGAGCTTTTTAGACCACCAAGCACAAAGACTTAATGTTCCGATAGAAGAATTTGGCGCTACAGCCCTAAAATCAAATAACCCTGCTCGTATAGCAGGAAGATGCGGCGTTTTTGCAGAATCCGACTTAATTCATAAACAACAATTAGGCTATCCGGTAGAAGACTTGTTGTACGGGCTTTGCCAAGCACTTGTAAGAAATTATTTAAGTAACTTGGCGTTGGGAAAAGAACTTTTACCTACAATATCATTTCAAGGTGGTGTAGCTACAAACTCAGGAATGGTTAAAGCTTTTGAAGAAGCTTTGAACACAAAAATCGTTGTTCCTGATAATCACCAAACTATGGGCGCAATTGGTGCAGCTTTACTAGCGATGGAAAACCACCAATACACCGAAAAACCAACTACATTCAAAGGTTGGGAAGTCGGGAATATGAACTTCCAATCAGTAACTTGCCAATGTACAGGTTGCTCAAATAATTGTGAAGTTATTACAATACTGGAAGGTGCTGAACCCGTTGGACACGTAGAACGAATCGGAGATATAAAAGGTAATATCATTGCTCGTTGGGGCGGCACTTGTGGAAGATGGGATATTGCGTGATTTTAGCGACTAAGTGAATAGGTGAATAGGTGAATAAATGGTTTCATAATGCACATATAGGACATGCTGTCATTCCGAATTTATTTCGGAATCTTACCAGATTACAACTAATACACGAAGCATATAAGATGCTGAAACGAGTTCAGCATGACAAAATTTTATATTTTGTTGCTAAGTAAATATATCTAAACGGAGAAAATATAATGACTTTGAAATTAAGAGATTTTGAAATAGGTGGAAACAAATTAACAATTCTTGCAGGACCTTGTGCAATTGAGTCTTTAGACATTATGAAAGAAACTGCAGAAGGATTAAAAAAAGTTTGCGAAAAACTTGATATAAACTACGTGTTCAAATGTTCTTACGACAAAGCTAATCGTTCTTCTATAAATTCTTATCGTGGTTTAGGAATGGAAAAAGGATTAGAATATTTGGCAACAATAAAAAAAGAATTTGATTTGCCTATAGTAACTGATATTCACACTCCTGACCAAGCTCAAATAGCTGCTGAGGTTGCAGACATCATACAAATACCTGCATTTTTATGCAGACAAACAGATTTACTTGTCGCTGCAGCTAAAACAGGCAAAATAGTAAATATCAAAAAGGGACAATTTTTAGCACCTCAACAAATGAAATCTTTGGTTAAAAAAGTTGAAGATAGTGGAAATAACAAAATAATGCTAACCGACAGAGGCGTAACTTTTGGTTACAATAACCTTGTAACTGATTTTAGAGCAATTCCTATAATGAAAGAATTTGGATATCCTGTCGTTTTTGACGCAACACACAGCGTTCAAATGCCGGGTTCAAACGGAGATTCAACAGGTGGAGATAGGAAATTTGTTCCTGTTTTAGCAAATGCAGCGATGGCTGCAGGGGCTGATGTACTATTCTTCGAAGTTCATCCAAATCCTGAAAAAGCACTTTGTGACGGACCTAATATGCTTTACTTGAAAGATGCTGAAAAAGTATTTAATAAATGTAATGAAATCTTTAAAATTGTAAGAAATTAATGATAAAACAAGTTTCTAAAATTCAAAACGGGTTGAAGGGTGAAATTGAAATTCCTGCTGATAAATCGATTTCACATAGAGCCATAATGCTATCATCTCTGGCAAAGGGTAAATCTATAATCCGTAATTTTTCACAAGGTGCCGATTGCAAATCTACACTTGAACTTTTTAAACTTTTAGGTGTTGAAATAAATTATCTTGACGACAAAACGCTCGAAGTTCTTTCTAATGGAGAATTGACTTCAAATTCAAATAACATTTACGCTTACCCCTGTGGAAACTCCGGAACTACTATGAGATTGGTTTCAGGTATTTTGGCAGGTCAAAAGTTCAACAGTATTCTAACAGGAGATGAGAGCCTTTCCAGAAGACCTATGCGAAGGATAATTGAGCCATTAACTCTTATGGGGGCGAAAATTGAAGCAATAAATGGGCATGCACCATTAACGATTACAGGGAAACCGTTACAAGGAATAACATATCAATCCCAGCTATCAAGCGCACAAGTCAAATCTTGTATACTCTTGGCAGGACTTAACGCTGACGGAAAAACAATTTATATAGAACCTTCAAAATCCCGCGACCACACAGAAAAAATGCTTCAATATTTGGGTGTAGAAATAAATATTGACGGAAATATGGTTGAAATTATGAAATCTGAGCTTGAAGCTAAAGATATTGATATTGTTGGTGATATTTCTTCAGCTGCATTTTTTATTGTCGCAGCTTTAATCACACCAAAATCAGATATAATAATTAAAAATGTTGGAATCAACCCGACACGTTCTGGCATAATTGATGTTGCAAAGCGCATGAATGGTCAGATTAAAATTCTCGACGAAAAAGAAAAGTCAGGAGAAAAAGTTGCAGACATTAGGATTAAGTATTCAGAAAATCTTATAGGAACGATTATCGAAGGGGATGATATTCCAAGATTAATTGATGAATTACCTGTTATTGCAGTCTTGGCAAGCCAAGCAGACGGTACAACCTTAGTCAGAAATGCAGAAGATTTGAGAAATAAAGAAGCAGATAGAATTTCGTGTATCGTATCAGAACTCAAAAAAATCGGCATTGATATAACTGAAACAAGGGACGGCTTTGTAATAAACGGCAAAACAAAAATTAATGGTGACGCAGAATTAGAATGTTATCACGACCATAGGCTTGCAATGAGTTTTTATGTTGCAGGTCTTATTTGCGAAAAAGAAATTGCAATCAACGGTTTTGAATGGACTAAAATATCATTCCCTGAATTTGAAAGCCTAATGAATAACCTTACTTAACTTTTGGCAACAAGACAAAGTTTTTCCTGTATCAAAGCACTCCAAATGCCAGCATATTGAATATATAAACAAATGTAACATTTTTTTAAAAAACATTAAAGTTTTTGCAAAAAGAGCCGATATATATAATAATAACAAAACAGCTAACAGAGAAAAAGCATGACACAAAATAATTTAAGTTTTTATTCAAAAATAGTAAATGCTCAGTTCCGAGACAGAAGCAGAGTTGACTTGATAATACAGAAACTAGAAAAGATGGAAAAGCTAAAATCATCTCAGGCAGCAATTGAATATATTGCAGAGCTTTTTGGGCAAAAGCATAACCAAAATACTTTATGTATTGAAGGCATTAATATTGAAATAAAAAACAATGATAAATTATTTTCTGTAAAAGTTGATTATGATAATAAAATTAAATATTTTATATTTAAAAAATTGATAAAAAAAGAAAACGAGGCTAAAAATAATTAATATAGCGTTGATACAAATGACAGTACTTAAAT
>JAKSUP010000074.1 GCA_024408905.1 bacterium | reverse complement strand
AATTTGCAATTTCTCAAATGCAAAAAAATTATAGTAATTTTTTGTCTGCATAATTGAGATATGTTCAAGTTATATTATTTTTAAAATTATTTGGAACGTTTTATTTACAATAACTTAAAACATTGACTTTTCGGCTTGTTAAGGCTATTCTTATAATATCCGAAAAAGATTATAGTGTGAGGAGTATGAAATGAAACTAAGAAAGCACAACGTCCTTTCTTATTTGGAAGATAAGACAGACCTATATGCAGATAAAGTAGCTGTTGGCATGAAAACAGCTTTGGGATGGGAAGAATTTACATATTCAGGTTTGGGTATGATGTCAAGAAAAATTGCTCATTACCTTATGAATGAACTTGATGTCCAAAAAGGTGAAAGATTAGCAATTTTGGCCGAATCAAAACCGGAATACGGTGCTTGTGTATTTGCATCAGTTCTATCCGGTATGGTTACAGTTCCTTTAGATATAAAACTAACAGAATATGAACTTGAATCTATTTTAACAGACTGTGAACCAACTGTTTTAATGGCATCAAGAGCATACATTGAGAAAGCTAAAAAATTACAGGAAAAAATTACATCTATTAAAACAATTATTTTGATGGACGAGCCTGTATATAATACAGATTTGACGAGTATTTATGTATTACCTGATAAGTATTCTTGCAAATGGCGTCACAGAAGCTCAAAATCAACAGCGTTAATTATTTATACATCAGGCACAACTGGTTCACCTAAAGGTGTTGAAATTTCGTTCCAAAATATGTTAGCACAACTTGACAGCTTTGATGATTTTATCGATCAAATCATTCCAAGACCTCAAGTTAGAGTGTTGTCAATATTACCAATGAATCACTTGTTTGAAATGACAATCGGTTTTTCAACATTCTTGAGCTACGGTTTTTCTGTTTATTATGCAAAAAGTCTTAAACCAAAAGATATTTTGAGTATTATGAGAGAAAAACAAATTGAATTTATGCTTGTAGTTCCTGCATTTTTAAAACTTTTGAAAGCAGGAATTGAAAACGATTTATCAAATGCACCTTTGCATGTACAAGCTATGTTCAATTTTCTATATCACGCAGCAAAATTTACACCTTTCTATTGTATAAAGAAACTGTTATTTAAGCCAATTCACGATAAATTTGGTGGCCATTTCGCAGGCTGTATCGCAGGTGGCGCACCTTTGGATATTGAAGTTGCAAGATTCTTTGAAAGAATTGGTATCAGAGTATTCCAAGGTTATGGCTTAACAGAAACCAGCCCTGTCGTATCAGTAAACTATGACAGACGTCACGATATTTCATCAGTTGGCCGTCCTTTGAAAAGCTATGAAGCTAAAATTGACCCTGAAACAGGCGAATTATTGTTAAAAGGCCCTTCTGTAATGAAAGGTTACCACAATCAACCTGAAATGACTGCAGAAGTTTTGACAGAAGATGGTTGGTTACATACAGGCGATATTGCAACTATTAAAAAAGGTCACTTATATATTACAGGTCGTATCAAGAATATGATTGTTTTATCAGGTGGTAAAAAAGTATTCCCTGAAGAAGTTGAAGCTGTTTTGGAAAAGAGTCCTCTGTTTGCAGAAATTTGCGTATTAGGAGTAAAAAGAACCTTTGGCGCTAAAGATGGAACAGAAGAAGTTGCTGTTGTTGTAGTTCCTAAAGACAGCGTTATGGCAGGAAAAGACTGGAAAGAAGTTGAGCAAATTGTAAGAGATGAGGTTAAAAAATTGTCTGTAAGATTGACAGCTTATAAACGTCCTGTTAATGTTACGGTTACAAAAGAACCTTTACCGAGAACAACAACTCGTAAAGTTAAAAGAAAAGAAGTTAAAGAACTTGTAAAAGCTTAAATAATAAAAACCACCTTTTAAAAGGTGGTTTTTATTCGAATTTAGATTATGGTTTATTAATTTTTGTTACAAATTTTTTTAAAAATATCAAATTTTATTCTATATTAGACTTATTGTATATATAATTAGTTGTAAAAAAGAGGTCATGTGTATGGTAAACGGTATAAATAATAATTGTCCTGCATCCGGAATTTATTTGGATAATCCACAGAAGCAAAATAAAATTGTAAAAAAATCAACAAATCCAATTGACAATTATACTATGGCAGGTCTGGAATCCCTTGGAATATACAATATGAGTTTAGTTAAAAATAAAGAAAACTTTGATCATAAACCTGCAGAAGTTATATTAAATAGAGATGTAGCATTATCTGACGTGCAGGGTGAAAAAGTTACTGATCCTTTTGGAACAATAGAGTACGTTGTTCAAAAGGACGATAAATTTGAAACCAGATATTACCCTTCTGATGTTAAAGGCAAAGAAAATAATATTTATAAAATAGAAGTTATTGATATAGAAACAGGTAAATTATTGAAGGATCAATATAATTATCAATATGGGAATGGTATAAGCGTTACAGAATATTCGCCGGATGAACCGAATGTATCTTATACAACATCATACGAAGATGGTGAAATTGATTATGTCGAGCGACATGAAGAATTGCCTAATGGTTCGCATAAGTCTTATTCAAAAAACTTTTATTCAGATGTTCCAAACTATGAGTTATCCGTAAGTGATAAAAACTATGACAATTATATTGGTGTAAATTTAGACGCCGATTGCATGGTAAAAAATATAAATGTTTCAAGAAAAATGGGAAATGTGGATTATGACAAAGACATCACTTTAAATAAGGGTGCAATTATTAACATCAGAGAAAATGTTAGCAAAGATATAACTGTACCTAACTATATGGAAAGAGATGTAATAGATGATGCAGATGTTAAACCTGCAGACAAATATGACAAAACCCAAATGGAACAACTAGCCAAAAATAATCTTGATAACAAGTCATATTCCCTATACGGGAATGGTAGTATAAGAGAATACTACGATGGGAACACAAAAGTAGAATTCAAAGAAAACGGAACTCAAATTATCAAAGAATATTATGATAAAGATACAATAAAAACCACTATATATCACGATGATGGCTCATATCATGTAGAATATAAAAAAGGTGATTTGATTAAATCTTTATATGTTGATAAAAATAATAAGCCAAGCTATTATGATGTAGAACAAAATGGAAAACGTATTAAGTCAGTAAGTTTTTCTAAAGAAGGTTATTTGCAATACAACGATTAAAAATGCTTAGCATTAATATTAGTTAAAATGTAGAAGAACTGTTGATTTTGTCATAATTTTTTAGATTATAAACAGATATTAATTAAATTACCTTACTTGATTTGAATTAAGCTTTTTTATAAGTTCATCAGTTATATCAACTCCACCCGAAAAAACACTTCTTGCATCAAGCAAAGTATCAAGATTTTTTTCTAACCTGATTTTTTCTGCGACAGCGTGGACTCTTGTATAAACTTCTTCTTCTCGTTTTTCTCTGAATTCATTATATGCTTTTTCTTTTGATTGAAGCTGGATTTTTACACCTTCTTCAAATTTGCTTTTCTGAATTGGAGATTCAATTTTTTTAAATTCTTCTTCTTTTTGAGCTAAGAATTTTTGTATTTCTGCTTCCTTTGTTTCAATTTCTTTTACATAATTCTGTGCAAATTTGTATTCACTAACAACTTTTTCATAGTTGATATAACCAACGCCACCTGCAAATGAAGGTAGTGTAACAGATAACAATGCAATTATTAAAACTAATTTTTTCATAATATTAAATCCCCTAATTACCAATCGTAACCATTTATGCCACCTGTACCGAATGTAAAGTAGCCACCTGTATTTCCGTTTCTTCCAGGGTTGGTGAGTGGAAGACCGTAATCGATAGAAATAGGTCCTATATTAGGCACATAAAATCTTAAACCAACACCCATAGATATTGCACTTCCCGGTCTGTCATACAAAGTATTTGTAATCGTAGGGTCGAATACTTTGCCGGCATCTAAGAAGAATGTCAAGCGCATTTTGTGGAAGAATTCATATTTAATTTTATCAAAGAACGGTATTGGAGTAGCAAGTTCTGCAGAACCCATCAAGAATGAATTACCTGTACCGACACCACTCATCTTGAAACCTCTGATTGAATATGGGCCACCAAGAGCATAAGTCATAATTTCAGGCATTTCATTTCCGTGAACTTTTATACCACCCTTAGCAGTAAGTGATAAAGATGATTTCTTGAACACAGGGAAGAATCTTGTAACGGCACCGGATAATTTACCGTGGGTTCTGTTCATATTTCCTATAGCCAGTGCTTCATCATATTTTGCTTGTGCGATTATACCTTCTCTTGGATTTTCTTGTGTATCAAGACTGTTGTACCTTACCCCGGGTGCTAAATGAACAAAGAAGCCTCCAATGAGCTGTTTATCACGTTGTGCTATATCAAGACCTCTTTCGCGATATAAAGATGAAATTTTATTGAAATCGCCTTCTCTTAAACCTATGTGTTCAACGCCGGCCGTAAATGTCGTAGACAAATGTTCAGAATCTTTGACCTTGTGTTCAATTGTTCCACTCAAACCAAATCTGCGTTCAATTGCAAGTGGTACATGATAGCTACCGAGTTCTCTAAAATATAATTTACTTGCCAAAGATGTTTCAGGATTCAATAAATACGGCTCAAAGAAATTCAATTCGACTTGATAGTTAATACGGTTTTTGATAGAAGAATCACTCATTAAAATACCTGTACCAACGATACCGTTTAGACTAATCTTTTGCCCTCTGCCACGGAAATTATCTTCACTAATACCTGCTGTACCAAAAATACCGAGGCCTGTATCGATACCACCACCTATTGTAATTTTTTCCGTATTTTTTTCTTTGACAATAACAGTAACATCGTATTTCCCGTCTTCAGCAGGTTTAATTTCTCTGTTTACATCTTCAAAATATTGTGTAGCAAAAACATTTGATAAATCTTTTTTCAAACATTCTTCGTTATAAACACTACCGGCTTGTGTCATAATATTACGCTGAATAATATAATCTTTTGTTTTTGTGTTTCCTTCAATATTAATTGAATTAATAACGCCTTCGTTTACGGTAAATAAAATATTTCCTTTAGCATCATCATCAACTGATGAAATACTTGCTAAAATATAACCCTTATCGTGGTAATAATCATTGATTTTACCGACAGCCTCGTTAATTTTATTAAGGTTTTGAGGCATATTTTTTAACGGTGCAACAAAAGGTTGAAGTTCGGCAGTCGGAATAACATTATTGCCACAAACGGTTACATCTGTTACAGGAATATTTTCTTGCAAAGTGAATACCAAATCTACAGTTCCGTCATAACGTACTGACGGTTCGACTGCCATTAAATCCGTAAAATATCCCGTTGCATAAATATTTTTCAAATCCTCTTGCAAAGCTTCAGAGTTGAATGAAGAACCTATGTGTGTACTGATTACAGGGGTTAGTAAGTCCGGAGATACATAATTAAGCCCTGCAATCTCAACGCTGTTAATTCTTCGGCCTTCCATTTCGATTTCTTCTGACGGGTCAACAGAATTGTAATAAACAACGTCATTGTTTACGGCTGTATTGTATTCCGTAAGTGGTTCCTTCGGCTTAATTGGTTCTTGAACCATTTCTGTTTTTTCTTCTTTTTTAGGGCTTTCTATGTTCGTAAACGCCTGATTAATAGAAGAAAATACTTCATCATTCGGATCTTGTGGTGAAAAAAAGCTATTTGCATTTGTATTTGGCACAAATTCAGTCTGTTCTGCCCTCACAGATTGTGGTACAGATTTTACATCCGTTTTCGTTTTCTCCCTAAGCTCCGGCTGATTTGGGGGTGGCAAGTGGGTTGATGAAAAATATTCATCCTCACCAAATGACCTTAAATTGTAAGGTGTTTCTTTGTTGGCTGTTGGAGTTTGTACTTGAGTGGTATTTAATTGAATTGCTTTAGATAGTTTGGTTTCGTCATTATTAATAATATGGAATGGTGAATATTCTTCTTCTGCAAAAGCCACAGAACAAGCTAAAACTGTTGTCATAGCAACCATTGACACTATACATGCCAAGTTTTTGTATTCAGTTTTAATTTTCATACCACCCCAAATTTAATGAAAATAGTTTTACATATCAGCTTCTGTCAAAGACAGAATTGCTTGATAAGAACCGTTTGGATCATTTGCTGCAAAGGAATTTTGTAATACATGAGAGCCGATATTAACAGAAACGTTGGTTATTCCATTTTTTGCATATACTTCATACTTCCCTTCGCCTCTATTAAATTTTGCTGATGTACCTCTTACGGACAATACGGGATACGCAACAACTCCGGGACTTTGGTTTGGCATTGAACCTATTTTGCAATTCATCAAAGCGTTTGCTTTTGGAGGTTTTTGTAGGTTGCCAAACGCAACATAAACCCTGCCACCTTGCTCAAACATGGAATCCATCTGCCCTGAGTCTGTATTAATAACAGCGTTTAAGTATAGTTTTTTTGCTTCGTGGTTATTAGAAATAACTTTGAACTGAGTTCCCAAGTTTGTTGGAAGGTTCCCTGTTCTATCCGTAATATTAGCTATTAAAACAGGGCTTGTTACTGTTTCTATACGGAAATATGAAGGTATATGAAAAGAAAAATCTCTGGATGCAATACCATTACCATCTGCATAGCTTGGTATACAACATCCAATCAATAATAAGATTGTCATTAAGACTCTTCTGATATTCATAAAATCCCCACCCAAGACTAGATTATATTAATTTATAAGATAAGATATCCTCCATACGTATGATTTTTCAAAAAAGTTCTCAAATCTTAATACAACCTTATATTAAGCATAAAATAAAAATCTGAAATGTAAAAATATTAAGGAATGTTAAAAAAAAGCTGCAAATTTTATTTTTGCAGCCACACATCAATGTGTTGTTTGTTAAATAGAACCTTGTTTATAGCGCCAATGTTTTGTACTCTAAATCCTGATTTATTACGTCAT
>JAKSUP010000073.1 GCA_024408905.1 bacterium | reverse complement strand
CAACTTTTATTGCGCCGAAATTTTGATTAGATGTAATGTTATTAATTTTCATACACACACTCCTTTTTTTTATTATAAAAACACAAAATAAAAAAATTGTTAGTATAAAATATTTATTAAAATAACTAATACGCTTTAACCAAAAAAACTTTTATTCCGTTATCAAGTCTTTCAATTCGTTTTACATATTTATAATCCGTTGGTGAAGTCAAAATCAAAGTGACGGCAGGTTTTTTACCGGTCATTTTGGAATAATAAAGAGCTTGTCCTATGCTTTCTGCCCATTTTTTAGCAAAATCAAATTCGATAGCATAATCTTTTGATAAACAGTCAACACGAGTCATATCCCAAAGCACAACTTCTTTTCTGCCAAAGTCTGTTGTACACCATTGGTCTTGATAGTATTTTTCGGGTTTGTTTGGCATCATGGATTGGGTGTCATACCATTTTTGTGGCACATAATTCAATCCAAAATAATATACTCCTGTAACCATAAGGATAAATACTATTCCAAAATGAATAAAATTAAATTTACCTACAGATGCTTTTTTCTTTCTTCCCATAAAACAATTTTATCACAAATTGTCTTGTGTGTTTTTTCTCTTCGGGTATAAAAGCTCTTTATTTAACAACTTCAATAGTTTCGTAATCGTTTAAATATGGCAAATGCTCTTCTGTAATTAATTCCCCCGGAAGCAAAATTGAAATCCCCGGTGGGCATTCGGCGATTACTTCTGCAGAAATTCTGCCGATTGCATCTTCCTTTTTGATTACTTCTTTATCGGCATAATACGCATCTCTCAAACTCATTTTAATTTGAGGTTCAAGCATTGGCATATGTTTTCTGTTTTCCAAATAATAAATATCCGTATAATGGTGAGCTGCAATTTTTTCCAAAGCGTTTGCCAAATATACGAAATCAGAATGTTTGTTCCCGAGGTTGCAAAGAATTAAAACTCCGATATCAGAAGCTGATTCAACCTCGATTTTAAAATCGATTTCCAAAATTGATTCAAGTCTTTTTCCTGAAAGTCCGTCAATTTTGATAAAAACCTTTGTAACGTCTGTCTTGTACCCAAAATCTGATTTTAATTGATGCAAGTTAGGAATATTATCCAATCTTGAACGCAGATATTTTGCGTTTTTAATCATTTTATCAGTTAATGCTTGTCCTGCTCTTGATTGCAAAGTCGCTCTTGCAGCATCAAGACTCGCTAAAAGTAATAATGATGGGCTTGTTGTATGCAAAAGTTTCAACGCTTTTTCAACATCATCAGGATTAATCATCGAATTTTTAGCAATATGAAGCATTGAACTTTGGCTCATACTGCCACCTGTTTTGTGAAGTGAATGAATAACCACGTCAGCACCAAGTTTTAAGGCTGTTTCAGGAAGATGTTTATTAAAATTCCACAAACAACCATGGGCTTCATCAACAACCAAAGGTACATTGTATTTTTTACATACTGCACTAATTGATTTAATATCTGAAACTACACCCTCATAAGTTGGGTTTGTTATCCAAACCATACCGACATCGGGATTATTTTTTAAAGCTTCTTCTATTTTTGAAGCTTCAATATTTCCCCAAATAGACCAATCTTCAATTCTGTTTGGGCAAATCCAGATTGGTTCTGCACCTGAAATCATTAAACCTGTAAGAGCAGAACGATGGCAATTTCTGTTAATAATAACTTTTTTGCCTTTTTTAGTAAGTGCCATACCTATAGCAAGATTTCCTGCTGTTGAACCGTTTAGAAGAAAGAAGGTTTTTTGTGCGCCAAAAGCTTGAGCAGCAAGTTCTTGTGCTTCTTTTATCGGGCCTGTTGCAGGGTGAAGTGTACCCAAATTATCGAATTCATCTGTCGTATCAATATTTAAAACTTTTTCTCCGACAAGTTTTTTGAAATCTTTAAAAATCGCATTACCTTTGGTGTGTCCGGGGATATGGAATTGATAAGTAGGGTTATCAGCTGCCTCTTTTAGGGCATCTACGATTGGTGCTGTAACCTTTACACATTCTAATATTCTGCTATTTTGTTTAATTGTTTTTTTCAACTTGGATTTTCCATAAAACTGCTGTTTAGTATAATACTCTAAAAAAATATTTTTTGCCATATTTATATATTTTGGTTGTATTTATTTTTTTTAGGTTTATAATCATGATGTCAATCAAGGAAGATTATCCAATTATCAAAAAGTATCCCCAATATAAGAGAGCAAGGAGTTCTGAAATGAAAATTTTATTTGCAGCAACCGAAGTAGCACCGTTTTCTAAAGCAGGTGGTTTATCTGATGTTGTAGGAAGTTTGCCGAAATGGTTGGAAAAAGATGCTGAAATTGCTATTTTTACACCGTTACACGGTTGTATAGACAAAGAAAAATGGGGAATTAAAGAACTTGAAAACTCTGATATGTGGCTTGGGTTTGGTAATATTCAACACAAGTTTAAGCTTTTTATGACAAAGTTACCCGGCACAAAAATCAATGTATTTTTTGTGCAAAATGACTGGTATTTTTCTTGTTTTAATGAAGTTTATCCGAAATGGATGGATACAAGATATGAACACGAAAGATATATAGCATTTTCTTTAGCGACTTTAGAATATGCAAAGCAACTTAATTTTAGAGCAGATATTATTCATTCCAACGATTGGCATACAGCAATGATTCCTTTATACATAAAGGCAAATTACAAGTTTGACGAATTTTGGTCAAAAACTAAAAATGTTTTTGAAATTCATAATTTGGCATATCAAGGTGTATGGTTTGAGGATATTTTAGATTTTGCAAATATGCGAAAAGATATTGTTTATAATGAATGGGGATGTGAGCATTATGGCAGAGTTAATTGGATGAAAGGTGCTATAAATTATTCTGACAAAGTTATAGTTGTTTCTCCAAAATATGCTGATGAAATTTTGGGTGATGAATACGGAGAAGGAATGGATTATACATTAAGAGGTCACACACAAAAACTTGTCGGCATACTTAACGGTATTGATTATGATGTATTTAATCCGAAAACGGATAAGAATCTGGTTAAAAACTATGACATAAAGAGTCTTAAGAATAAAGAAGAAAATAAAAAAGCAGTCTTGAAAGAGTTTGGATTGGAATATAATCCTGAAAGGCCGTTAATTGCTCTTATTTCACGTTTGGTAGGTCAAAAGGGGATTGACCTGATACGACAATCAGAAAATGATTTGAGAAATCTTAATGCCGATTTTATATTTTTGGGAACGGGTGATAAAGATTATGAGAACTTGCTTATTTGGCTTTCAAACAATACTCCGAATATCAGGGCATATGTTGGTTATAAGGGTGATTTGGCAAACAAAATTTATGCCGGCAGCGACTTTTTCTTAATGCCGTCAAAATTTGAACCTTGTGGACTTTCTCAACTTATTGCTATGCGATACGGTTCGTTGCCTATTGTAAGGGCAACAGGTGGTTTGGATAACACGGTTGTCGGTTATCCTTTGGATAATTCAACAGGTTTCAAATTCTGGGGTTATGACGGATACCAAATGAAAGAAGCTATTTGTTGTGCTTTAGAAGTTTACAAAGACAAATACACATTCAATGCTATGCGTAAAAGCGCAATGGAATCCGATTTTAGTTGGAAAGAAAGTGCTAAAAAATACCTTGAAATGTATAAATCATTAGTTTAAGATATCTGTATGAATATAATAATTATAGGTACAGGAATAAAAGAACAATTAATGCTTGGACTTTGTTATAAGTCTGAATTGTTGGAAAAGATTTATACTGTTTCACATGAGCCGTTGGAAGATATTCCGAATGTTGATTATAAAAATTATCGAGATTTACTCCAAAAAATTAAGCTCTTGCAAGTTGATATTGCACTAATTCTTGATAAAAAATACATTGATGACGGTTTAGTTGAAATGTTGAAACGAAATCGAATCAATGTAATTTGTGTTAATAGAAAATGGCTGAATCTTGAAAAATCAAGATTGGTAGGAAAACAATTATCAGTTCATTATTCAATAAATGTCCCACAAAATATTAAAGCACCGACACATTTTCCTGTGGTTTTGAAATCGGATAATTCATTTATTTCTGAAAAAGTATTTGCTAATTCGATTGAAGAATTAATTGATAAACGCAAGGAATTTAGTGCGATTGATCCTTCTTCAAAAGTTTTTATTGAAGAATATATAGATGGTGATGAATATTCTCTTGTATCGCTTTGGGACGGTGCAGGCATGTATTATTTCCCTGCTCTATCCGATACCAGAATCGGACTATCTGAGGTACAAATGGACAGGCTTGATTTATTGAAAACAAAATTGAACTTTATGTTTTCTGATGAAAAAGCCGATTTTATCGGGTTTGTGGTTACAAAACTTTTGTGGGCAAAAAATGATTGGTATGTCTTGGAATATAAAATGACGTTGGATGATATTGATGTAAAAAACATTATTACAACTTTAAAATCGGATTTTCTTCAACTTCTTCGTTCTGCAATTTACCAAAAGCTCGGAAACAGCGAAGTCAGTAGATAAAGAATCTACAACAAAATATATAGTTTGTTGTAGTTGTTATATTTTCTGTCTGCTATAATATTATTGAAAGATAATAGGGTAGAAAATGAAAAGAATAGCAAGCTTTAGTGTAAATCACGATAAAATAACACGTGGAATGTATATTTCACGTATTGATGGTGATGTTGTAACTTATGACATAAGGATGAAACTCCCAAATAATCCGGAAGGGGATTATTTATCAAATGGCGCCATGCATACTATAGAACATTTGTTTGCGACTTATGCAAGAAATACAAAATACTCTGACAGTATTGTTTATGTAGGTCCGATGGGGTGCCGTACCGGGTTTTATTTTCTTGTAAGAGATAATATAAACCATGAAACAGCTCTGAGAATTGTTCAAGAAGCTTTTGATTTTATCCGAAATTTTGACGGAGAAATTCCGGGAAGTAAAAAAGAAGAATGTGGAAATTATAAGCAACACGATTTAATTGGTGCTAAAAAAGAAGCGCATGAAGTTGTTGAATTTTTGAAAGACTGGACAGAGGAGAAAATGACTTATGTTCAATAATAAAACTATTGCTGTTATTGGAGCTATGGACTGTGAAACAGAACTGATTAAAGATTTTTTAACGGATGTTGAAAATGTAGCAAGTTCTTGTTTTGACATTTGCCTCGGGAAAGCAGGGAAAAACATTATTATAATTGCCAAAAGTGGTGTGGGCAAAGTTGCAGCATCTTGTTGTACTCAATACATTATTAATGAGTTTGAACCGGATTTTATTATTAATACCGGTGTGGCAGGTGGTGTCGGCAAGGGTTTAAATATAGGAGACATAGTTATTGCAGAGTCTTTTATACAGCATGACTTTGATGCATCTGCTTTGGGATATGCAAAAGGCTATATCTGTAATGGAATTGAAAATCAAAAACCAACAGTTTTTTATTCTGATAAAAAACTCGTTGAAAAAATGGAAACGGCCGCATTGAAAACACTTTCAAAAGAAAGTGTACATATAGGCAGAATTGTGTCAGGTGATACTTTTGTTGCGACAGTTGAAAAGAAAGCAGAACTTAAGAAGCTTTTTAATGCAACGGCAGCAGAGATGGAAAGTGCAGCTATTGCGCACAGTTGCTCATTAAATAATATTCCTTGTGTGGCAATTCGTGCGATATCTGATTTGGCAGATGGCACAAAAATTGAAAATTATCCTGAATTTGAAATTAAAACAGCGCAAATTTCAGCACAGATTATAAAAAACTTGTTGTCAAAATGAATTAATCAATGAACATGCAATCGCCGTAACTGTAGAAACGATACTTGTTTTCTATAGCTTCTTTATATGCTTCAAAGATAAAATCTTTTGTTGCTAAGGCGCTTACGAGCATTAAAAGTGTTGATTTTGGCAGGTGAAAGTTTGTAATCAGGCTATCAACCACTTTAAATTCATAAGGAGGGTAAATAAACAATTCTGATGCTGATTTACAAGCCTTGATTTCGCCAAATTGTTTATATGCTGTTTCAAGAGTCCTTACAGAAGTAGTTCCGACTGCTATCAGCTTTTTCCCTTGAGCTTTTGCTCTGTTAATAAGTTCGGCTGTTTTTTCTGAAATTTCAAAAACCTCAGAATCCATTTTATGATTTAAAATATTTTCGCATTTTACAGGACGAAAAGTTCCAATTCCGACGTTAAGAGTAACATAACCAATTTCAACTCCTTTATCTGCAAGTTTTTGCAAAATGTCTTTTGTAAAATGAAGCCCCGCAGTCGGTGCTGCAACAGAACCTTCATCTCTTGCATATACTGTTTGATATCGTTCAAAATCGAGTTTCTTTAGTTCATCATCTTTCATCTTACGTTCTATGTATGGTGGCAAAGGAATATTACCAATTCTGTGTAATATTTCAAAAATGTCACCTTCATAAATCATTTTTACAAGCCATTTCCCATCATCAGGTAATGGTTTTAAAATTTCACAGGAAAGTTCGTTACTTATCTTAACGATTGTTCCTGCTTTTACACGTTTTGAAGGTCTTATTAACACTTCCCATTCTTTATTTTCATGTTCTTTTAATAAAAACACTTCTATCTTTGCTCCGGTTTCTTTGTTACCGTATAACCTTGCAGGCATTACTTTTGTATCATTTAAAATTAGGACGCAATTTTTGTCCAAATAATCAACAATATTAAAAAAGTTTTTATGAAGAATTTTGTGTTCATCCCTTTTTAAAACCATCATTTTAGAGTTTTCTCTTTTTTCAGTTGGTTTTTGTGCAATTAATTCCTCGGGTAAACTATAATCAAATTCTGATAGTAACATGTTAAAATACCTTTATAAACTATATATTCAGACTAATTATATAGATAACAAATTGTAAAATCAAATCGAAACTATTTTATCAATATTTCTGAGTATACATTATTAGTATTATATTTAAAAAAACATTTGCTATATATTAAAAATTTTGATATAATTTTATTAAATGTAGTATGAGA
>JAKSUP010000072.1 GCA_024408905.1 bacterium | reverse complement strand
AGATTATGCATCAGTTAAAAAATTAGCAAATAAAACCGGTTCAAGATATGTTCTTTTATTAACAACTTATATTGATTCAGAAAATTATATTTTAAGAAGAACCGTTTGGGATTTCTTAAATATTGCAGGAGCTACTGTTGTTGATCCTGCTTATAAAATATCAACTTATGCAGTTTTAATTGACACAAAGACTAATACGAAAACTTGGTCAAACACATATTATAAAACAATCAGCACTTGTGAAAACCGTATAATGACACGTGGACAATCACCACAAACCGAACAATTACAGAAAATAAGGGATTATTCAAGATATTTATGCCCACAAATCGCACAAGCTGTTCAACAAAATACTCTTTCTGCCGAAGAACTTGCGTCAGAATCTAAGAAAATTGATTATGACATAAGTAACATTGATAACGTATTTACTAAAAAATATCGTCATATCGGAAAAGAAATGCACAAAGAATATGATATCAAAAAAGCCAGAATGAATTCGAGAAAAGAAACCTTAAAGCAAAAAATAGAAGAACACAAGAAACGTACTGAAGAAAAACGACTTAAAAAATTACAAGAACAAGAAGAAAAAGGTTGGATAGAACCTGAGGCACAGCTTAATGTTAAGGCTACACCTGTTACAGATAAGGTTAATGATATTAAAGAAAACCTCTCTCCTACAACAAATAAAGTTAAAAATACAAAAACTAATGAAACTAAATCAATAAAAGAAACTATATTTAACCCCGTTGTTAAAGAAAAAACAGTGAAGGAAAATCCTATAAAAGAAATAAATTATACGCAAGATTATCTATATGATATTGAACGCACAAAAACAAATACCCTAAGGGAAGATTACGACTCTAAACGTCCTAGTTTAAGAGATTATTACAATTAATATTTCTTAAAAAAGGCTATGAAGAAAGGCCTTTTCAATATATAATATCTGGTACGAAACGATATGTGTGTTACAGATGTTATGAAAGTTGAAAGTATCTCAAATAACAATAAAACGATAAATTTCAAAGCAGGAAAAGTCCGTGTTTTTTCTGATTTTGACAAAACCTTTTTACCTGCACGACATGCAGAATTCCAATTTAGTGAAAGTGAGAACTTTGTAAATTTTATAAAAAAATATTTCGCTGATTTCACAGCTTTTTTAAATCGAAACAAGAACGGAATGAAATTCAGTATCACAACGGGTCGTACCTTTGGCGAGTTTCAAAAAATGGGAGAAATCTCAAAAGAACGTGGGTTTAAAATGCCTTTTCCTGACACTTTGATTTGTAAAAACGGAAGTGATGAATACCCCAAAATCGGAACTGATGAAGAGTATTATAACGGAGGAAAGTTTCCCTTCAGTTATGATGTTACAAACAAAGAGAAAGAACAAAGAATTAAAGAATTTTCTGGTTGGGATGGTCCCAAATTAATAGAAAAAATGAAAGAACTCTATAAATCAATGAATTTTACAATAGTTGAAGGGGATAGCGAGCATGGCGTAAAAGATTATGATGAACATTCTTTGTTTAGTCAAGGAAAATTGAGAGATGAAAGGGGTATAGTATATCAGGGGACTGATAAATCTGATTGGAATGTCGGATTTAGAAAAGATGGTAATTGCAAGATATTTGTAACTTATCCGTATGATATGTTTAATATAGAGGAACGAGCTAACGCACATACAGACTTAACTAATAAAATTAATAAAATTTTTAAAGATGCAGGAGTTACAAAATATTTTCATGAAAGCAAATGCTATCCTCATGAATGTGGTGGCAGACCTTATGATACTTGGGAACCTGCTATTATGCAAAATAAAAATGAATGCCCATATTCATTGAATAAATTTTATGATACGAGTGAAGCAGTGAATGATGCTAAAAAAAATAATGATTTGGTAATTGTTGCAGGCGATAGTTCCAATGATACGGTTATGCTCGATGTTCATAAATATGTGAAAGAATTATTTGCAAAGTATAATATATTGTCTACTCAGCAATTTGACGAACAACTAAGAAATAACCCTGAATTTGCAGAAGAATATAAAAAAATTCCGTTTATCGGTATAGTTGTTAAACCAAAATATAAAGAGTCAAAACTTCAAAGTTTAATTGATGCTTATGGTCAAGGTGAATATAGAAAAATTATCGCTGTTGAAGAAGGACATCTTGAAGATGGGATAAAAGAAGCGATAAAATTATACAGCGAGCAAAACCCTGAATATAAAGCTAAGCTGAGTTCTGATTCAAAAGAAGAAGTGTATTCAGATATAAATCATTCCGAAAGAAACGAAAATAATACACTGCCGCCAAATAATAATGATAATAATAACAACAATGGTGATGATGGCAAAAAAAGTAATAAGAAAAAATACATATTAGCAGGTATAATCACAGCAGTAATAAGTGCAATTACTGTTCACATCAAAAGAAAGAATATGAAAAATAATAATTCTGCAAATATTAGCAACGTAACAAAATAAAAAATATCAAAATAATGCAACTTATTGTTTCTAAATTGTTTGTGTTACAATATTTTTGTGGCATATAAGCCAGAATAGGTTAAAGAAAGGAAAGGAAGAAATAATGAGCAATTTAGACAAAATTATGAAACCTAAATCTATTGCCGTTGTTGGTGCTTCTACAAAAGAACACACAATCGGTTCAGACATTATGAAAAGATTACAAGAGTACAATTTCCCTGGGAAGATTTATCCAATCAACCCTAAGGGTGGAGTTATAGAAGGGCTTCAAGCATACACTTCAGTTCTTGAAGTACCCGGCGAAATCGATTTGGCAATTATCGTTGTAAACGCTAAATTCGTTTTGGATACAATTGATCAATGCCATCAAAAAGGTATCACAGGCTTATGTATCATTACAGCAGGCTTCAAAGAAACAGGCGCTGAAGGTGCTGAAATGGAAAAACAATTATTAGCAAAAGTTAGAGAATACGGTATGAGATGTGTTGGCCCTAACTGTTTAGGTGTTGTAAACACAGAACCTTCAGTTAAAATGGACGGATGCTTCGCTGAAAGTTTACCTGAAAGAGGACATATCGGTTTTGTTTCTCAATCAGGTGCTTTAGGTGGTGGTATTTTGAATATTTTAAAAGACCTTAACCTTGGTTTTGCACAATTCATTTCAATCGGTAACCAAGCTGATGTTAACGCAGAAACAGCTATTGAATACTGGGAAAATGAAAAAGACGTTGAACAAATTCTGCTTTACATGGAATCAATCGCTAATCCTTCTAACTTCAGAAAATTAGCTACAAGAATTTCTAAGAAAAAACCTATCCTTGCTCTAAAAGCAGGTCGTTCAGCAGCAGGAGCTTCAGCTGCATCTTCTCACACAGGTTCTCTTGCCGGTGCCGATAAAGCTGCTAACGCTTTACTTGCTCAATCAGGTGTAATCAGAGAATATTCTTTGAAAAACTTATTTGCAACAGCTAAAGTTTTTGCAAATTGCCCAATCCCTAAAGGTGACAGAGTAGCTATCATTACAAACTCAGGTGGTCCCGGTATCATGGCAACTGACGCAGTTTGTGAATACGGTATGCAAATGGCTAAAATTACTGATCAAACAAAAGAAACTTTAAGAAGCTTCTTGCCAAGTGCAGCATCAGTTAAAAACCCTATTGATATGATTGCTTCTGCTCCAATCGAACACTACAAACAAACATTAGAAACAGTTATTGCTGATGAAAATGTTGATATGATTATGGTTATCTACTTACCATTCTTAGGTTTGAAAGATATTGATGTTGCTAAAGCTGTTATGGAAATCAAGGCTCAACATCCTGAAAAACCTGTTATCGGTGTATTTATGACTAAATCAGAATTCTTTACAGCATTGTCTGATATGAATGTTAATATGCCGTTCTTTATGTACGCAGAAGAAGCTGCTGACGGATTTAACAGATTAAATCAACAAAGAAAATGGATGGAAAGACCTGAAGGCAAAATCCCTACTTATGATGTTGATTCAAAAAGAGCTTCTGAAATTATTTTAGGTTCTTTGAAAGAAGGTAGAGCACAACTTACAACTCGTGAATCAATTGATGTATTGGATGCTTATGGTATCAGAGTTTGTAAATCAGGTTTTGCAAAATCTGAAGATGAAGCAATCGCTATCGCTGACTCTATCGGATACCCTGTAGTTATGAAGATGACTTCAAAAACAACTTCTCACAAAACAGATGTTGGTGGTGTAAGAGTTAATATTCAGTCTGCTGAACAATTGAGAGCAGAATATCAAGACCTTATTTCTAAACTTGAAGCAAAAGGTTTATTGGATGGTTTGGAAGGTGTAATCATTCAAGAAATGGTTAAAGGTTCAAGAGAAATGGTTTGTGGTATTGCAACAGACCCTCAATATGGTCCTATGATGATGTTTGGTTTAGGTGGCGTATTTATCGAAGTTCTTAAAGACGTAACATTCAGAATAGCACCTTTGACAGACGTTGATGCTGATGAAATGATTAAATCAGTTAAATCATACAAATTATTAGAAGGTGCAAGAGGCACAACTCCTGCTCAAATGGATCAAATCAAAGAAACATTATTGAGATTATCTCAATTAGTTCACGATTACCCATTTATTGATGAATTAGATATCAACCCATTGTTGATTTCTGAAAAATCAGGCGAAGGCATTGCAGTTGACGGTCGTATCAAAGTAAGAATGGAAGAAGCTAAATCAGCTCTTTGCACTTGCGAAAACGGCGTTTGCTCTTGCTGTTAGGGGTAAATGAGTAAATAATAAAATTAAAAGAGTCGGATTTATATCCGGCTCTTTTTTGTTATATATTTATTTTACCCGAAATCTCGGAAACCACATTGGAACATTTTTTTTATATTCAATATATTCTTCACCAAATTTGCGTTCAAGGTCTTTTTCTTCATACAATTTAAAATAAATACTGTTGATTATAAAAAACAAAATTATCCAACAAAAAATGCCATTTGCGTTTAATATAAAAGCTTCACCAAGCAATATTGATAAAACTCCGGTAATCATCGGATTTCTGGTAAGTTTATAGGGACCTTCTACAATCAAATGTTTTGTCGCAGCCCATGGAGCAAGTGTACCTTTCCCGATTTTGTAAAACAAAATCATTGTCCAAATTGCCAGATACAAGCCGGATAATAGTAACACTATTCCCATCATCACATGTAACCACCCTGAAAATTCATATTTAAAATGTGTAAAATACAAAATTAGGCAAGGTATAACAATTGTCACATTAAACGGCAATAGAATTACAGACTTAATCCATTCTTTCATATAAAAACCTTTCTGATTTTCAATTTATTAAAACAAATTATATAATAAATTTCATATTTTTAAAAATTTTGCTATAATAACCGTATAAAAGGAGAGTTTTGTAATGAAAAGATTTATATTTTTGACGGTTGCTGTTATGACAATGTTTTTAACAACAGGATGTATAAAATGTTCCTATAATTTCGAAATTGATAAAAAAGGTAATGTTACAATAGCCGAAGTCAACGCCATAAACTCGCAAATGTTTAAAGCATTTAATGCTGATGAAAGCAGTTTGAATAAACAATTTGACACAGCAAAAAAAGATCTTGAAAAAGAAGGATATAAAGTAGAAAATTATAATGAAGGCAATTTTATCGGACTAAAGCGTTCAAAAAACTATAGTGCAACATCTTTTAACATGACAAAGCTTCCTGCAGGATTTTCTGCAAAAAGTTTAAACCCTTTTGAAATAAAAGAAAGCTTTCTAAAAAATACACTAAATATTAAACTTTCATATAATTATAAAAAAGCACAAGAAAATATGGAAAAAGAAGGTAATACCGACAACACAGATGATTCCTCATTCAATGAAACTTCTAATGATCCGAATATTATATCTACAAATAAAACAGTTGATGAAGAAACAGGCGAAGTAACAGAAATTACGGAATATAGAGATGGCTCAACAGCTACTACCAGATATAATCAAAATACAATGAATAATTTTGGAAATGCTTTATCTTCTATGTTTGAAGCAAATCCTGAAATGAAGCCTTCAGCAGAATTAGTAATAAAAATCCCGTATAAATCTACTGAAAATAATGCTACAAAAGTTCTTAGCGATAATGAATACCAATGGGATTTAACTTTACAAGAAAATGTAGATATAGTTTTAAAGGCTGAAAAGATTAATTGGAACAATATTTTAGGAGCGTTATTTGTTATAGTGGCAGTAATTGCAGGCCTGTTAATATGGAATAAATACAAAGAAACGACAAGTTGGTAAACCAAAAATAGCAAATTTATTTTTTAGGGGTTTTTATATCTTATATAACAACAAAAGGCAAAAAGATGAATATAGTAAATATTCCAAAAATTTCTGCTCCTATTACCAGACAAATTGTGAATTTAGCCAAATATGGCAAAAAATTATCACCAACAGAACAAAAATATGCAGAGTTGATAATTTAAAACCGTCTGAGTGGATCAAGGAGTGTTGCGAATGATTACGATCGAGAAAGCCATAAAAATTGCAAAGAATGAAGCAAAATTAACGCCAATTTTTTTTATCACTTTCATCCTGCTCACGTATCCTTTCCAAGCATATATTTCACACTTTCAACAGTTGTAAAGCCTCTGTTCAGAGCTACCTCAACGCTTGCACTGTTCGCTGTATTGATGAAAAGGCAGCGTGTCCTGAACAGCATATCAAACACTACGGGACAGCCCTTGCCCTTGGACGGCATACCGATAATTCCTGTATCTTTATCGGCAATATCGGATATATCCATGCCTGTACCGATACCGCCGAAAATGAAGCATTTATTGCTTTCAAATTTCACGCCTTTGATTTTGCCGGCGTTATCTGTGATCGCCCACAACCCCTCAACTTCATTGCACGGTATTCCGTTTTTGTCCTTTTTTTCCGTATCAAATGTAAAGTTCTGGTCAAGATTTCTTATATCATATATAGTATCGTAAATTTGTATTTTTTCAGCATATTTTTCAGCTTTTTTTTTTTTTTTTTTTGGGGTCGTGCCCGGTATTCTGTTTA
>JAKSUP010000071.1 GCA_024408905.1 bacterium | reverse complement strand
CGTGGTTCGAAAGTACCAAAACCAACTAAAGTTACTTTTTTACCTTTAGAAACTGTTTTTTGAACTGTTTCGATTAAAGCTGACAATACTTCGTTAGCTTCTTTTTGAGTAACTTTTGATTTTTTTGAAATTTCAGATACTAATTCTTCTTTGTTCATAATAAAACTCCTTTCTTATCTATTACAGAAACTATTATACAAATAAAAACGAAATTTGCAAGCTTTTTTTTCTTGAAACTCTTGTTCAAGTAGGCTTTTGGACATTATACCACCATAAAACAATGCGACCAGTCATACGATTAGCCGTTAAAGTACTGAAAATATTGGGTTTTAGTTATTCTTCCACGTTCACAATGTTACCACTTGAGGTATCAGCAACATCATAAGCTTGTTGTATTTTTTCTGTTTTTTGAGCCTTAACAATTTCTTTTTTAATTTGAGCCATGCCCTCAGAAAGAATTTTTATGTTTTCTTGTTCAAGAACTCGTAATTCTTCTAATATTGCGTCTAATTTTTCCTGTTGTTCCGGTGTTAGTTCCAAAAACTTGCGAATACACTTGCATGTCAGAAAAATCGGTTCTCGAGTCTTAATCATTGTTATTGCCGTGTCATAATCTTCATTGAGAATTACACGATGTATTTCCTCTGCACCGTTCTTCAGTTGATTATACTGTAGCATTAATTGTTCAAATTGTTGTTCATTCTGCATCGGTATTCTCTTCGCCCTCATGACCATTATCAACATCATTCAAATTCAGATTGTTATCATCCGAATTGATATCATTTTCACTTATTTCGGATTTAAGATTAGGATTTATTTCAAGTTTCTGCTCAGCACCTGTTGATTCTTGCAACGCTTCTTCTACTGTTACCAAACCGGATTGGATTTCAATTGCCTTTTGAAAGCCCCAACGAATATTTGTTAAATCTTCAATCACATTATCTACGAGGCCGGAATTTTTTAATACATTGGCTTTAATCAAATTCATTGCCATATTGTTGTAAAGTCTAAAAAGATTTTTTGAAACATCATTACCGTTTTCCAAGTCTATGGTACGCATCAATTCTCTTATAATTTTTCTTGCATTTTCTATATTAAGAGCGCGTTCAGAATAATTTTTTTCTTCAATAGCTGTTTTTGCCTTTTGTAAAAATTGTATCGCCCCATCAAAAAGCATAATCATAAGCTTTTCCGGAGTAGCAGTTGTGATGTTACTCGTTTGATATTGTTTTATGTATTTATTATAAGGATTTACCGGCATTTACACCTTCTTATTTACAAAAATTCCTGAAGCCATATTTAACTTCTTAACTAATTCACCCAGCTCATTTCCGGATATTGTTTCGATTAATCTATCTGTTGAACTATCATATAATTCTATTGTATCACTTTTTGAGTTTAATTTAACATAAAAATCCTTATTTGGGTTTTCAATATCCTCAAGAGTAGCTTCTTCATCTTCTTCAGGCTCAGCTGTTTCTTCTTCCTGAACTAAACCATCTTCAAATTCTTCTTCCGGAGCTTGTCGTTCTTGTTTTGGACTTTCTTCATCTTCATCTTTTTCCCGTACAGCACGATTTGTACTGGTATTTTGCACTTGTTTTCTATCGTTTGTCGGATCGGCCTGAATTGTTTGTTCTGTCCGACTTGCAAAATCAGCAGAAGTGGACTCTTTTATAGCCCCTGTATTCGCCATTGATAATCCATCCATACCCATATATGAAGAATCCTTTACAACTGTGCCACTATAATATATTATGATATAATAATCGCATAGACATCATATAAAAGAAGGGTATATTTATGGATAAGAGCTTATTTGAAGAATTTATGAATAAACTGCTGGCTTTCCCTCTATGGATTAAGCAGACTGTTTTCTTGAGTTTATCTAAGGATTTGAATACATATTTAAGTAACGAGTTTTTGGATGTAGAAGAAGGGGAACTTTTTCACGTATACAAACCTGATTTATCTGAATTAGGTCAAAGTGAATTATTGACTAAAGAATCAAAATTTGATGAAAGCATTTATTCTTTTTTGGATTGCTGTTCTAAAGGCATGACACTTACAGAAATTGCTATTCAAAATAATTTTACAATGGAAGAAGTTTCGAAAGCATTTACATTCTGTAAGAAATCAGGCTTTTTCTCCAGTGATGTTCCAAAATTAGTAAGTGCAATAGCAGGTTTCATTGCAGGTAATTATCGTACCGGTGAATATTTTATCCGTGCCGGAAAAATGACTATTGAGCAATTGGACGAAGTATTGAATAAACAACAAGAAATGAATGATGCAGGAAAACACGTGTTCATTGCAGAATTAATGGTACAAATGGGTTTTGTCAGAGACCTTGACGTTAAAAGTATTATCTTTATGAAAGAAGAAGCTCAAAAGCGTTTCTCATTGAATGCAGAAGAAATTCCTTCAATTACTACAGAACAAGAAAAATACGATTTGAGAGTTGAAAATACTCGCCTAAAAGAAGAAAACGAAATTTTAAAACAAAAAATGGATGCTATATTGACGTTCATCAAAGAACACAAAGAACCGTAGTTGCATAAATTTGTGTTTTTAAAATTTTTTGTAACAATTTGTTAACTTTAAAACTTAAAGTTAGCAAATTTTTTTTTGTGCAGTTTTTTATATAGATATAAAGCTCTCTCTTCTTATTTAAACGGACAGGCCTTGATATATTACTCAAGGTCTTTTTTTTATGCTTTTAACGATTAAACCCCTCACCTATTCACATATATCTTTGTTTTTTGTATTATATCCATATACTATTAATGTATTTTTGAAAAGTACTTGTACTACTTTTTAATTAAGTGTATAATTTCTATAGTTCGATAGACTTGGGAAAATATTATATGAACAAAGAAAGAAAAGAAAAATTAAGAGTCGCTAAATTAAAACGTAAAATAATTACTGACAGACGTATAATCGAGAAGTTTTTATCAGATAAAACGTCAATGAATAGTTATTTTCAGTCAGAAATTGCTAAACATAAAGGATTAAAAGCAATAACAGACACATATAACCACATAGAACTCAGTTATGACGAAGTTGAAAATCATATTGCATTAATTTCTGCAAGCCTTCAAAAACTTGGAGTACAAAAAGGAAGTTTTGTCGGAATTTTTACTGAAAATCAAGGTCGTTGGGCAATTTGCGAACAAGCAACCATGAGATGTGGAGCAATTAGTGTTCTAAGAGGTTCTAACGCACCTGTTACAGAACTTGATTACATAATTTCCCATAGTGATGCCGTCGGGATTTTTGTTAGAGATGGGAAATTACTCAATGCCCTTAAACCGTACCTTTCCAACCATAATTTAAAATTTGTAATTGTAATGCTCAAAAGCGATAAAGACGATTTATCAGGAGTAAATATCCCATTATACTATTATGAAGATTTATTGGAAATGGGAGAAGGATGTGAATATGCTCCCGTTGAACAAAACATTGACGAGCCGTGTATAATGCTTTATACATCAGGAACAACCGGAAACCCTAAAGGTGTTCTTTTGACTCATAAAAATTTACTTGGACAATTCCCCGGGGTAACAATCGGTTTTTGTTCAAAAGCTGGCGAAAATACCTTACAAATTTTACCTGTATGGCACGCTTATGAACAAATTGCACAAATGTACTATTTTATATCAGGTTGCCATCTCCATTTTACAACCCTAACAGGATTAAAAAATGATTTACAAAGATACGATATTGATACGCTGATGTCTGTTCCTAGAATTTGGGAAGCCTTGAGGCTTGGATTGTTCCAAAAACTAAAACAAAAATCCCACTTTGCATACAGAATGTTTGATTTTGCTGTAAAGGTAAGTATTGCATATAAAATTCACAAAATGTACAGCGAACGCAGAATTACCAATAAACAGACTAAATATCTTCAAATAGTAAATTTTTACCACAAAATCGCAAGAGGATTTTTAAAACCTCTGCACATACTATTTACAAATACCCTTTATAAAAAAATTAAAACAGTAGCTGGCTTGAATTTTAGAGCAACAATATCAGGTGGCGGTGCATTATCAATGAAAGATCAATTATTCTATGACGCAATCGGTGTAAATTTAAGAGAAGGTTACGGTTTAACAGAAACTTCTCCCGTATTAACTCTCAGAAATGTAAACGAACTAAACTTTTTAGGATGTTGCGGGCGTCCGATTATGGGAACGGAAATTAAAATCCTTGATATAGAAACAGGAAAAGAACTGGGCATTTTCCAAAAAGGTGTTGTTTATGCTCGTGGATACCAAATTATGAATGGTTACTACAAAGATGAAGAAGCCACAAAAGCTGTACTGGATGATGAAGGATGGTTTAATACAGGTGATATCGGCTGGTTGACGGGCGACAACAATTTGGTACTTGTCGGAAGATTAAAGGAAACAATTGTACTATCAAATGGCGAAAACGTAGAGCCGGTACCGATTGAGGAAGCTTGTCTTGAAAGCCCTTATATCGACCAAATTATGCTTGTAGGCCAAGATGAAATTTCAATTGGGGCTTTAGTTGTACCTTCAGAAGCTGCTTTGGAAAAATGTGGAATTCTTGCAAACGACTTAAAAAGTGGTGCAAACTTATCCATCAAAGACCAAACTTTGCACGACTTAATCAAAAAAGAAATTGCTGTGTATATAAAAAATAAACAGAATTTAAAACCTTTTGAACAAATTAAACAATTTGAAATTATTAAAGAAAGTTTTAATATTGCAAACGGTTTAATGAGCCAAACTGCGAAGATTAAGAGAAATAATATTTTTGAAAAATATAAAACAATTATCACAAATATGTTTGAAAAGAAGTAGGTTATGGGAAGTATTAATTTTGAAAATTCAGAAATATCAAAGCGTATAGCAAATTATCGTTTGCCACGCTATGATGAACTTATGAAATTTGATTTATTTATGAATCAACTTACTGATATTTTAGATGAATACTTGTCGCCATTTTTAATTCCGGGTGAAGCAAAGGCTTTAACACCATCAATGATTAATAATTATGTATTTAAACAAGTTATTCTTCCCCCTGACCAGAAAAAATATTCAAGAAAACACGTTATACATTTGCTTGTAATCGGGATTTTGAAACAAGTTTTATCATTATCTGATATTGCAGAATTGATAAGTAAACAAATAGAAGAATATCCGATAGATATAGCTTATAACTATTTTTGTAACGAATTGGAAAAAGCTTTGAGAGTAGTTTTTGAGGGCAGAGATTTTAGCGAAATCGAAAAGACTCAACCGACAAAAGTTACGCCACTTTCACGCAAAATCCGTTCTGCAGTTTTATCTTTCGCCAACAAAATATATGTTAAACAAAGTATTTATTTTGATAAAACACAACAAAAATAAAAAATCCCCTCTAAAAATAGAGAGGATTTTTGTATAATGTATTAAACTTCTAGAATGTAATTCAAGATTGCTCGAACACCTGCCCCAGTTGCTCCTTTAATAAATTCCTTTTGTGGTTTATCTAAAAATGCAGTTCCAGCGATATCAATATGCGCCCATTTAACATCTTTAACAAACTTCTGTAAGAAAATACCTGCAGCAGATGCTCCACCCCAGCGAGAACCTGTGTTTTGCATATCTGCAACATCACTTTTTAAAGAGTCGCCGTATTCTTCCCACAATGGTAATTGCCAATACCTTTCACCGTTTCTGTCAGCAACATCAATTAAACGCTTAACCAAATCTTCATCATTACCCATAATACCTGCTGCATGTGTTCCAAGCGCAACCATACAAGCACCTGTAAGCGTTGCTAAATCAATAACTTCATCAACACCAAGTTCGCAAGCGTAACAAAGTGCATCAGCTAATGTCAAACGGCCTTCTGCATCAGTATTATCAACCTCTATGGTCTTGCCATTTTTTGCTGTCAAAATATCACCAGGTTTATACGCACTACACCCCGGCATATTTTCGCATGCTGCAATTATCCCATGGACTTCAACTTGTGGATTAAATTCTTTTATTATGCTCATTATACCTAAAACGCAAGCAGCACCTGACATATCGTCCTTCATTGTAAGCATTGATGAAGCAGGTTTTATATCCAAACCACCACTATCAAAACAAATTCCTTTACCAATAATTGCAATACGTTTTTTAGGATTATCACAAGTGTATTTCATGTGAATAAATTTAGGCTCTTGTGCGCTGCCTCTACCTACTGCCAAAAATGCACCCATACCCATTTTTTCACATTCTTCTCTATCGTATACTTTTGTTTCCAAACCAAAATCCAAAGCTATTGATGCTAATTCTGTCGGAGTTGCAAATTGTGCCGGCTCGTTTGCTAAATTGCGAGCAAAATTCATAGCAGCAGCGACTTTTTCTGCCTTATGCACCAAGCCTTCGTTTGCTTGGACATAAATTTCATTAATATGTTTGTCTTTCTTTTCGGATTTATATTTATCAAAAACATAATCTCCGATATAAATACCCATTGTAAGCTGTTCAGAATAATCAAAATCAACTCCGTCAAACTTGAATGCTACAGTTTTAGCTTCTATTGAACTTGCTTTTTTAATTGCTTTTGCAACAGCTTCTCTCAGCTTGTTTGAATTAAATTCTGATTTTTTACCAAAACCTACGATAAGAATTTTCTTAGCCGGAGTCTGTCCGTATGTTTGTAAAAGATAAGTATCATTCAATTTACCTTCAAATTTATCATCTTCTACTGCATATTTATTTGCAAAATCACTTGATGTTGATTCATTTTCAAACTTGTTTATAACAAGTAAATCACATGCTACACTTTTTGCATCTTCAACCAATTTTATTTCCATATAAAGCTCCTTTCGATTACTTTTATTTTATAACAAAACTCGCCAGTTGTTAATTTTTAAGTAGCAAAAAAAATGTTTTGCCGTTTTATATATAACATCATTATACTATGTGGAGATTATCTTAATGAAGCTAACAGATCCGTTATCCATACATATATGTCATCATCCAGTAAAAAAAAATGGATTAAAAATTTGGCAACTTTCCGATTTTCCACATACATACGGATATAAATTTGCCTCTGAATAAAAAGAATTCT
>JAKSUP010000070.1 GCA_024408905.1 bacterium | reverse complement strand
CTAAAACCAAGTTATTAGATTTGTAATAGCCTAATGCAATTAAATAATTTTTATAATCAGAATCACTGACCTTTGGATTATTTAATAATTCTGAAGTCGTTTCAATTGCCAAATTGTTATATGTAATAGCGGCATAAGCATCAGCCAGATACATAGAATCATTCGGGTCAACCAAAGCTGACGGATAATAAAATTTCTTTATATCTTTAACATAATTTTCTGTGTAAATATTATTATCAAGTCTCTTGAATAACATTTCTGATAAATCAAAGAAACCATACTCAGCCATCTTGATACCGTAAGATAAGAACACATAGTCATCATGAACTGCTCTTAAAATCAAATCTTCAAAGTCGTCATGTGAAGCCTTAATATTACCTTGCAAAAAACGATTTTGTGCAGACGCAAGTTTAGCTTTAACAAAATTATCTTTAATTACCATTTCCATATTAGCTTCACAAGTTTCTGCCTTTAACTGCAACGGCTGTGCTGTTGTTACTTGTGCAAAAGCGATTGAACCTGCTGCAAAAGTAATTAGTGATGATAATAAAATTGATGTTTTAATAAATTTATTCATGTTCTAAATCTACACCTACATAATATTTGTTAAAAACTGAGAGCAATTTATTGCTGCAATTATTAACAATTGAGTAATACAAATCAAGTAAATTATACTTGCCCAAGGTTTCGTTGTCCTCATCCGTCAGTACTAACTGATTTTCAAACAGAAAACCTTGTACAATTTTATCCAATTTAATTGCCAAAAATTTTTCGACGACCAAAGGATCGAAATGAGTTCCTGAACCTTGCATAATAATATCTATAACCTTTTCTATAGGCATTTTGTCACGATAGTGCCTTTTTGAAGTTATCGCGTCAAACACATCCGATACAGCCAAAACTCTGCCACCAAACGGAATTTTAGTACCTTTTAGTTTTCTGTAATATCCTGTACCGTCAAATTTTTCATGGTGCGAACAAGCAATTTCTGTAATTTGCTTGAAATCTTCAGACATTTGAATTTTTTCTAAGATATTATGAGTAATTTCCACATGCTCTTGGATGTGCTTATATTCTTCAGGAGTTAATTTCCCTTCTTTTTGCAAAACCGAGTCCCTAATTCCGATTTTACCTATATCGTGCAAAGCAGCAGCTTTTTCCAAGATGTAAATATCACTTTTTTCCATTCCGAATTCTTTAGCAATCAAAGTTGCATACATTTTAACCCTTGTTGAATGACCTGAAGTAATTTTATCTCTTGCGTCAATACAAAACTGTCGAACAGAATTTTCTGTTCTTCTAACATTTTGCGTTGTTCTTCAAATAATTGGGCATTTTCCAATGAAATTCCGGCACTCGATGCAATTGCGACAAGTAAATCCTCATCATCTATAGTAAATGTTTCATCAAATTTATTTAAAACTTGGAAAACACCTATAATTTCTTGATTAAAGTTTTTTATAGGCATACACAAAATTGTTTTAGTGTGATAACCGGTTTTTTTATCAATTTGTGGATTAAAACGCTTGTCTTTATAAGCATCTTTGATATTTATAGTTTCACCGGTCTTAACAACATGACCTGCCAACCCTTTGTTAACAGGAATTCTAAGTTCTCTGAAATCATCTAAACCGGTTGCAACCTTAGAATACAATTCATCTTTTTCTTTGTCATACAGAAAAACAGTACATCTGTCTGCATTTAATGCAATCTTAGTTTCTTCTGCTATCGTACGAATAAGAATATCGATATTTTTTTCTGCCGCAACTGCCTGCCCGATTTTTACAAGTGCAATCAACGGATCTTTCACATTCGCATGTGTACTCAAATGAGTAATTGGAGGACATTTTAAGAGAGAAGTTATCCGTTCAAAAAAGCTTGCATTTTGACTCTTCATAGATAACTTGCGAGCTTTGTTATAATTAATCGAATATAAAGTGCTATTTTTTTCGTTAAAATTAATATATCCAAGAATTATTTCATGCAAAATATTTGTTAATACATCTTTTGATTGCTCAACCAAGAACTGAGCATCATTCATAAACTGGTAGTATTCATCATAATTTTTATCAACAAATGCACCAAATGCAAGCAAACTAAAGCATATAGCAGTGTCATCCTGATATATGTCCTTGTGCTTCACAATTACATCTTTTACAGAAGCAAAGTTCCCATTCATTATATCGTTCGCTGAGTCATATATAAAATTTTCCAGCGTCATAATTCCCTCTTAGTAACAATTAAGCTCTCTTATATATAATATAACAAAATACTGGAAACGACAACACTGTAAACAGTTTTTAATATAAAATTTTAGTGCCTATTTAGTTTTTGCTTTACCCAGTTATCAATAACTCGCAAAGGTGAACGAGTAATAGCCAGCGCCCACGCTTTTACATCAGATGTTATAACACTTAATGCTCCGATATTGGCACCTTCATGAATATTTACCGGTGCAACAAGAACAGAATTTGAGCCGATTTTAACATTATCTTCTATAATTGTTTTTGTCTTTTCTTTTGTCAAAGGATTATAATTCGCAGTAATTGTTCCTGCTCCAATGTTAACATTTGAGCCGATTTCACTATCACCCAAATATGTTAAGTGACAAGCATTTGTATGCGACTTAACAGTTGTCTTTTTAACTTCAACAAAGTTTCCGATTTTTACATCGTCTTCTAATACCACACCACCCCTCAAGTGAGCAAAAGGGCCGATTTTGCAATTGCGGCCGATTTTATTAACACCTTCAATATAAGTACAAGGATAAATTATTGTATCAGGCTCAATTTCTGTCTCCGGACTTATCCATGTATTTTCCGGCGATACTATAGTTACTCCATTATCAAGGTGTTTTTTTATAATTCTTTGGTTTAAAAATTTTGTAGCTTCGGCCAAATTAGCTTTTGAATTTATACCATAAATTTCTTCATTATTTTTAAGCACATAGGCATTTACATTCAAAGACTTTGAATTTGCCCATTTTACAATGTCAGTTAAATAATACTCGCCTTGCGCGTTATTTGTTTTTAATTCTCCAAACGCACCTTTGATTTTACCCCAATTTAAGCAATAAATTCCGGCATTAATTTCTTTTATAGCTTTTTGCTCAGGAGTTGCATCTTTCTCTTCTACTATTGAATTCAAAGTATTGTCAGGATTTCTTACAATTCTACCGTAGTTTGTTGGGTTGTCAAAAATTGCACTCATAACCGTTAGATCAGAATTCATTTTTTTATGAGCTTCGACAAACTCTTTTAATGTATCTGATGTTATAAGAGGTGTATCCCCACAAAGAATTATGACTTCACCTTCAAAATCTTTTAAATACGGAAGTGCCATACTTACGGCATGACCTGTACCAAGCTGTGGTGATTGAAGAACAGTTTTTGCATTTGTGTAATTTAATTTAATAAATTCTTCAACTCTTTCTGCTTGGTGACCGACAATAACAAAGTTTTCATCAGCAAGATCTGTACCGTTGACTGCATCAATTACATAACTAACAAGTGCTTTTTCAAATATTGTGTGCAAAACCTTTGGGGTTTCAGACTTCATTCTTGTACCTTTACCTGCAGCTAATATAATTGATTTCATAATATACTCCTCTTTTGCGGTAATTATAACATAAAAAAAGGAGTTTGATATCTATCTCACTTGGGGTAGATATACAACATTTCGCCCCTAGTTGCGTAGGTTGGGTGAAACCCAACAGTTGTCTTTTTTTACCTCTTTTAGGAGGAGGGAGCAGTTGTTGACGAACGTAGTGAGTCCTACAAATGTGGGTGGTGGTTTGATTGCTGTCTTGTTGAACCCCCTCCTGCCTTGCAGGCACCCTCCCCCTTGGAGAGGGAGTTGTTTTATCCTCTCCCGTCGGGAGAAGGAAATTATTGGCACGATTTTCCTTGGGGCAGAAATAGTTACTTTTTGGATATTTACCCCTACCCTCTCCTGTCGGACAAGCCGACATCCTCTCCAAGGAGAGGTTGAAACAGCTATCACCATTGGGGCAGAAAACAATCGTTGGGTAAGTATGCCCAACCGACCTCTTGGGGTAGTGGAAACAATCTGGACAGCATTTAGCCCCGCCATCATTCTCAAATGCTTGTGGGGAGCAAGTTACAAGTACGTTCAATTTTTGTCTGCGCGCTGACATAGTTGAATCTATCCTTAAAATGTTCCGTCGTACAATATGTGTATTCCACATTTTCTCGATTTATTAACACCAAACGAACAATATTGTTACAAATCGTTACACTTTCCCTGTGTAATACAATAATAGTCTGCATTCCAACATGTTGCAATTATTAAGAGATTGTTACATTATAACAATCAATCTAAACTTACAAAAAAAAACATATGTAACGAATTGTAACAATTTTTTAAAAAAATCTTATAAATCCTAAAGTTTTACAAAAAAATGCCGTAATGCATAATATAAGGAAAAACAAGAAAAGGACAGTACATTATGGGAATGTCGGCATCACAAGCACGCTTGCTTACATTAACGTCAAGAATGCATGATATCGAATTTAGGGCTCAAAGCATTGAGTCCCAAAAGATTGCCCTTGCAACTCAACAAGATGAGTTGTACGAGAATTATTGTGCTGCCTTAGAAGCAACAAAAATTAAAGTTGCATTCAACAATAACGGTGCATCAGGTTACAACTATGTTGATGCCTGCTTCAACACGGTTTGTACTTTCCAACCTGACAGATGCAAACAACAATATGCACTTAGAAACAACGATACAGGTCTAATAGTAGTACCTAAAAATGTTAAAGAAGCATACGAACAATTCCCTAACGATAAGTATGCATTCGCATTTGCAGCTATGGGACTTAATTATGAAGACGGTCACGAAGTCGGACTTAAAAATGCCCAAGGCTACTATGGTGTCGGTAAAACATACGATGGTGACAAGGGCGATTGTTATATGACAAAAGTAGAACAAGAAGTCTTTGATAAATTCGCTAGTAGCGATAAAAGTATATCAGATCTTTATCAAGCTGTTATTGATTCAGAATCTGCTTCTGACCCTGAAAGATTTGATGCACTTAATAAATTTAGAGAAAAACTATATTTAAAATACGGAACAGAAATTTTCAATGCACTAAAAGAAGAAGATGGTAATGAAAGCTTCCAAGACAAAGACATTAGCGAAGTTAAGCAAGAAATAAATTATTATGCAAGTTTGTTCGACGCAATCGTCGAAGCCGGTGGCTGCGAAGAAGTTCCTTCTGAATATCAAGCCGGAGATGAAGCAGAAGATTGGTTTAAAAACAGATTAGACTCAGGCAGAGCAACACTACTTGAATTTAATGACAGGGGTACAAAAAAAGGTTGGATGGACACAAGCGTTAATTCAACCATAAACCCTAACTTCTTAATCGAAACAGATGACGATGAAAAAGCAAAAAAAGCAGAAGTAGAATACGAACACGAAGTAAAAGTTCTTGATAGAAAAGATAAACAATATGACAACGAATTGAGTAAGTTAGAAACTGAAAGGACAGCTATTAAAACTGAAATGGACTCAATTAAACAAGTTAAAGACGACAATATCGACAGAACATTCGGTATTTTCGGATAGATGTAAGATAAGTTCCGAGCGCAGGCTCGTTAAACACTCCTAACCTTTTCCTTTTTCCTTAATCTTTAGCCACTTAGATTCTAAGTGGTTTTATTTTTATAATATCTATTGACAGTAAAATTTGTTCTTGGTACTATCAAAGAACAATCGCAGACAGTTAGTATCCAGTTAGGATTTAAATCAAAAAAAGCTAGCCGAGATTTACTCAAATACCGATACGGTAATACTAAATATTTAATATAAATAGCTTTAGTTATAGTAGATTTTGCGATTAAGAAAGATTGCAAAATCTTTTTAGTATGAAACAGGTCGAAATAAACATATAAAACAAAGGAGCAAAAAATGTCAACAAAAGCTTTTAAAGAAGACAAAGTTTCTCTTATCAAGGAGAAAATTGATAAAGCTCAAGTTGCTATTGTTACTGAGTACAAAGGTTATACCGTAGAAGAAATCACTAATTTGAGAAGAAAACTTCAAAAAGACGGTGGTGACTATATGGTTACTAAAAATACTTTGGCAAAACTTGCTATCAAAGGTACTCCTTATGAAGTTTTAGCTGAAACTTTAAAAGGACCTATCGCTATAGCATTCGGTTTTGAAGATCAAGTAGCACCTGCAAAAGCTTTATCAGAATTTATCAAGGAAACCAAGAAAGGTGAAATTATTGCAGCAGCTATGGACGGCAAATTGATGTCTGCAGCTGACGCTAAGGCATTAGCAAATCTGCCTTCAAAAGCAGAACTTTATGCAAAAATGCTTGGATGTATCAATTCACCTGCATCTGGTATCGCAAACTCTGTCAACGCTGTTATGTCATCTCTTGTTAGAGCAGTTGCAGCTGTCAGAGATCAAAAAACTGCATAGTTTATATGCATAAAACGTATTACAACAAAACAAATTAATAAAAAGGAGAAAATCATGAGTGTAGAATCTATTTTAGAATCAATTGAAAAATTAACATTATTGGAAGCTGCTGAATTAGTTAAAGCAATGGAAGAAAAATTTGGCGTATCTGCTGCTGCTCCTGTAGCTGTAGCTGCTGCTCCAGCTGCTGCTGGTGCTGCTCCTGCTGCTGATGATGCAGATGCTGAAGTTAACGTTATCCTTGCTGCAGTTCCTGCTGACAAGAAAATCGCTGTTCTTAAAGAAGTTAGAACTATCACTGGTCTTGGCTTGAAAGAAGCTAAAGATTTAGTTGATGGCGCTCCTAAAGCTGTTAAAGAAGGCGTTAAGAAAGAAGAAGCTGAAACTATCAAGAAAACTCTTGAAGCAGCTGGCGCTACTGTTGAAATCAAGTAGTTTGACATTTATTTGTTTTATTAAAAAGCCGAGTGTAAGAATTTACACTCGGCTTTATTATTAAAACGAAATTTATAAAACTTTTCAACATTATAGAGATTTTGTTGAATTGAATTTTATTTAATTGTATTTTTTCTTAAGGCATTTCTTTCTCTTTACTGTGCAACAAAGAGAAAGAAATGCCCCCAAAGAAAG
>JAKSUP010000007.1 GCA_024408905.1 bacterium | reverse complement strand
AATGTCTTTCTTCAGCATCAGCAATAGCTTTTCTTAGACGTTTAATTGCAAGAGGATATTCTGCACGAACGTAGATATAACCTTCGTCAGCGCCGATTGCAAACGCTGCAATTGCCATACCTTCTAATAATTTATGAGGGTCACCTTCCATAACTGATCTATCCATGAATGCACCAGGGTCGCCTTCGTCACCGTTACATACAACATAAGATTTTCCACCTTTGTTTGCTGCAGTAAATTTCCATTTTAGACCTGTAGGGAAACCTGCGCCGCCTCTACCCTTCAAACCTGAATCCAAGATTTCTTGAATAACGGCATCAGGGTTATTTTCTTTCAAAATATTTGCTAAAGCTTCGTAACCGTGAACTGCAATTGCTTCATCAATAGATTCTGCAGCTATGTGTCCACAGTTTTCTAAAGCTGTACGTGTTTGTTTTGCATAGAAATTGATATCTTCTGACTTTTGAACGTGTTCGCCTGTTTTAGGGTCAACATATAAAAGTCTTTCGACAGGTTTTCCACCAACCAAATGTGAATTAAAGATTTCTTCAACATCTTCAACTTTTACTTTAACGTAAGTTGTGTGAAGGTCAGGTAATACAACCAAAACACCTTTTTCACAAAAACCGTGGCAGCCTGTAGGAATAACTGTCATTTTATCTTTAGTTGTCAGAGTGCTAACATTTGCACCAAGTTCTCTGAACTTTTCCATAACAGCCATAGAACCGTTTGCAACACAACCTGTTCCACCACAAACAAGAACTCTTAAACCTTGCTTTTCAATTTCTTGTAATGCGTTTTCTTGTTCTTTTTTAATATCTATATTAAGTTCCATTATTTACCCTCCTCTTTAAGAATAGTGTCAAGGACAATCTTTATTGCATCAGATGTCATTTGAGGATAAACTTTGTCATTGATAACAACTACAGGAGCCAAACCACAAGCGCCTAAGCAGCTAACCGTTTCTACTGAGAATAAGCCATCATCTGTAGTAAATTTACCGTCTTTTAAATCTAATCTTGCTTTAATTGCGTTTAATACAGGCATTGAACCTCTAACGTGGCAAGCTGTACCATCGCAGCATTTAACTTCGTATTTACCTTTTGGATCCAAAGAGAATTGAGCATAGAAAGTTGCAACGCCATAAACGGTTGCAGGTGATAAGTCTTCTACTTTGGTACCAACATAAGTCATCGCATCTAACGGTAGATAACGATAAACTTCTTGAATTTTTTGCAAAATTGCGATTAAGTTTGACTTCTTATATTCATAAGCAGCCAAGATTTCATCCAACTTCGCAAAATCAACTGTTTGACCTGTTGTCATAATCGTCTCCTTCATACTGTACATAAGATTTTGCATATAGCAAAAGCCCTTGTATAAATTATCCGATAAAAACAGCCGAAAATCAAGAAAGTGTAGAAATTTTACACAATTTATATGAGTTAATATTATTATTTGATTTCAAATCTAAAATTTAAGTAGATTTTTAATTTCTTGTGCTGAATTTTTCAAAAGTTGCTGTTGTGTTTTGATTTTTTCAGCAGTTTCTTTTGCTTTGGTTACTGCATTTTGAACATCAGTATCTACTGATGTTTTAAGTGTTTTAACCGTATCAACAGCATTTACTTTTTCAATTGCACTTGTATCAACTGTTGTTAACCACCTAAATGATTTTACAGAACTCTTGCTTTCCAAACCACCATTAAATTCGACTTTGAAATCTTTATAACTCTTGCTTCCGTTTGACAGAGCAGGTATTGCAGCAATATTTTCAAGCTTTGGATTTCTTGTCATGGAGTTTGCGATAGCAGCTGTAGTTGCCCCGAATTTTGGAATATACGCAAGAAGTTTACTTACGGATAAATCACCCATAGGTCCTAAGAGTGCCACTAAACTTGCATCCATTCTACCCAATAAAACTACATTTGTAGTACCGTTTAGCAAATTGTATTTGCCCGTTATATAGTAAGCAAGTGTCTGACCTGTACTTTTGATATCTTTAATGTTTGCCCAACCGTTTGAGAAAGTTAAATCACCTGAAATATAATCATATTTTGCACTGTTTTTAATTGGGCTAAGCGTAGAAAGTGTAGCAACTGTTGTTTTTAGAACAGTATTCGCCATAACATTATTTGCACTTAACAAGTTTTCAATACGACCGATTTTACCAAATGCACCATTTTGAATTTTGAAATCCAGATTCCCGTTCAAAGATTTCATCATCTTGTCGTAATCCAAGGCCAAAAGTGTTAGTTTTGTATTAAATGACAAAGTACCTGAAAGTGCATTTTTTATACCGACAGCACCGGCTACGGTTTTTTCGGCATTCATGCCTGTTCCCGAAAAATCAACAGTAGTCTTTGCGTTAGACATATTATAAATAATGTTACCTGCGATATTACCGTCGAAAGCTTGTCCTTTTACGTTATTAAGATAAAAATCAACACCTTTCATTGCAAAATCAGTTGAAAGATTTTCTGCAACAATTCCACCTGAAGCAAATTTTCCAACGGTCGCTTTACCGTTTAGAATTTTACCATTAAGTTTTACATCTGTATTATCCATTACAACAGGAATTTCAGGTATAGAAATTGACGGAATATTAAATGTCCCTGATAACATAGGGTCAAACATAAGCCCTGTTATTCCGAGGTTGCCTTTAAACACCATTTTTGATTTATTAAACATCGGAATGACTATTGTGTTGTTATTTGGCGCAGTAAAATTCAAATTAAGAGTTTGTTTGTATGAATTTACGTCACCTGTAAGTGTTGAATTAATATCACCTGTTGTTTTTAAATCAACAATCATTTTTTCTTTTAAATAATCTTTGATTTTTCCTGATAATACAAAATTAATATTTTCTACCTTAATTGGAGTGTTTGCAATTTCTATTACATTCTCATTAATATTTGCATTAAATGATGGTATAGAAACACTTGCAGCAGGATTAATGACTTTTATATCCGTAGATTTGAGAACTCCTGAGAAACCTTCTCCGTCTGTTGTTACATCCAAATATGTTTTAGGAAGCTTCAAGCCTGTGTTTGAAGGAGTATTTTTCATATCAATATTACTCAAAGTAACTTTTGCTGCAGGTTGAATTTTATCAAGTTTTCCTGTTACATCAACAGTTACAGAAATGATTCCTGAATTAACAGGATTTTCTTTGAGCAAAGCTGCTTGACCACAAGCAACGAGTAATCCTTTTAAATTTAGACTTTCTGCTAGCAAATGCAAATCTGCTGTTGCATCTTCCTTAATCAAACCGTAAAGTCTTAACGGTTGCCCCAATATTGAAAAACTTAAGTTATTAATATTAATATTGTTATTATTCAAAGCAATGTCTGTCTTAATGTTGTCAATTCCGACATTGTACAAGCCATAAAATATTTTGGCATTAGGGATTTTAAAATAACCGTTTGAATTTATTTTCTTAAAATCCGACTTAATATTAAAATTTGCATCAATTTTTCCGTTTGCGTTGAGTGTTTGCAAATCTTTTATATTGAAAGTCAGAGCAAATGCTTTTGCTATTTTTAAAATATTAGAAAGCTCGGCTCCTGATTTAAAATTCATATCTATATCAGGTTTTTTCCCTGTCTTTAGTGCCCCTGTAATTGTAGAAACTTCATTTTGAGCCGTATACAAATTAGAATTAATATCGATTTTTTCACCTGCAAATTTCAAATTGATATCACTTGGTGGAAGTTTTAAACCACTCGGCGCAACAGATAAATTATCAAGAGTTGCATCTCCATGGAAATTCAAATGTTCGTTCGTTTTCTTTGTTGTTATGTCTGTTTTTAAGTTTGCAGTAATTTGGTTTTTATAGATTTCTTTTAAAATATCTAAAACATTAATTTTAACTTCTTCTTTTTTTGTCTCTTTTTTTTGTTCGGGGTTGAAAACCAGTTCATTCAAGTCCAAATCCGGCATAATTTTGTTATTAATTTTGATATCATAAACGAATTGTTCTCTGCCCTGTAGTGTAATATTTCCGTCTGCAACCAATTTTACACTTTTATTCAATACAAAATCCGTAACTTCTGTCTTGTTTCCTTTAATTACATATGTTTTACCGTTTGACAAATCAATAAATGTAATTTCATACCCACCAATTCTAATATCAGGAAGATGGTTTGAAAGTTTTAAACCAAGGGGTAAAACAAAAGGCTCTGTGTTTTTTGGTTTCTCTTCTGTTGGCTCTGCTTTTGGAAGATATTTTTCTATTTCAAATGAGCCATCTTTATTCAAACCGAGTTTGACATCAAGTTTATCAAGTTGAATAACATCAACTTCGATTTTTTTAGCAAAAAGTGGCAAAAGGGACATTTTTACCTGAAAATCTTCAGAATTTAAAATGTCTTTATTATCAGGAGTTAAAAGTGCAAATTTATCTACTTTTAATCCGACAGTAAGTTTTGGAGTTGTGACAAGTTTTACTCCTTCGAGTTTTGAATTTAATCCTGTAGCTTTTTGAATTTCTTGTGTTATTTGTGGTGAATAATTGTTTACAACTGATGACACAACTAATGGCAAAATTAAAAATGCCAAATACAATATCCCAAAAGTTATTCCGACAATAATCACTATTTTCTTAAGTATATTAATCAAAGTTTTATTCATAAATTCTCCCTCATCACATAAAATTATACGCTTAAAAGCCAAAAAACAAAATACTCTACTAGCTTATAAATTCCCCAATGTTATTTTTCAAATCTTGTTTTTCTTGCTTCAAATTACGATGTTGGTCATAATCTATTCTTTCAGATAGTCTTGCACCAAGCATTTCTTTAGGTGCATAAGGAAATTCTCCTTGAACCCTTTGAACAGACTTGTAGTATTCATCCGTTGCCATCATTGCAAAAAATCTCGCTCTTTGTTCAGACTCTTGCTCAATGTATCCTTTCGGATTATTTTTATAATTTTTGTATAATCCTATTTCATTACCGTATTTGATTGCTTCTTGTGTATCTCTGATTGGGAAATGTTTTGATACTTTTAAAAAGTTCTCTAAATTTTCTTGACTCGGTAATCGCTTAAATTTATCCATATACAAATAATTTATGCCATAACTGAAAATTTGTTCTCCTTCATAAGCATGCCTGTTTTCATGTGCTGATGTATTAACAACATCATAACGATTTTGAATAAGTTTATCATTTAAAGCCATGTATTTTTCGTTGCTAAAAATATCAACATAAGATGTTCCAAGGCTGTCACCCATATCTCGACGCCAAGATATTTCAGGTAAATATTTTACTTGATACCTGCCATAACCGGAAACAGTCGGTGCTATTTTTTTAAACTGTTTGAAAGAATATAAATGCAACGGCAAATATTTATCATTATCAAAAATCTTTTGTGACTCGTCAGAAAAACCTTCATACTTAATTATTCTGGGGATAATATCCAAATATCCACCTTTAGATTTTAGATAAGGATAAAATTGATAACCCTTTTTTGGCTTTCTGTTTTGATATGAATAAAAGGATTGGGTTTCTTTTTCAAAATAACTTTTTGAGTACATTTCGGAAGAAACTTTAGATATATGTAATTTTGGTTTCTCGGCATAGGTAACAGCCTGAATTTCTTCAGTTTTACCAATATATTTACCGTCGCTTTTTGTTACGGTACTTATTTTTCTTGCTTTTACAGGAAGTTCATTATAAGTTTCCGGATCAATAACAGGAGCGCATTTTAGTGGAATATAGGTTTGCTCAGTTATGTTTTCTGTCCATCCCTTTCTTACAATATATCTTTTAACAATTTCCCCAATACCGTCTTTTGTGTGTGTATCCCTAAAAGTCAAAATTTTTACCAATTGTCCATTTTTGTCAGCAAGCTGTACAAAATCAAAAGTTTTGGCTCCTTGTGGAATTCTAATATATTTTGGCTTATTTTTGATTTTTGAAAAATCTGTTATCGGTACGTTTTGTACTTTACTTAATAATGTATTTGGAACAAGTCTTGTCGGCATATTTATCTCCAACATGACGAAAACGCCTAAAAAATTTTTTTGCGTCAGATAAAGTTATTCTATAACCCCTTCAAGGTCATATTCCGTTGCTGATGTGATTTTTACGAGTTCAATATCTCCCGGAACAACATATTTATCTGTTTTAATATTCACAACCCCGTCAATTTCAGGAGCATCATATTCCGTACGTGCAATAACTTCCCCATCATCAGAAAAAGCTTCAATAATACAAGGTAAGGTTTTTCCTACCATATTTTGGTTACGTTCTTTAGAAATTTGCTGTTGAATTTCCATTAATTTTTTATATCTTGCTTTTGCTATCCGTTTCGGGACTTGTGGTTTCATAGAATATGACGCCGTTCCTTTTTCTCTTGAATAACAAAATACACCCATTCTGTCAAACTTCATTTCTTTTACAAATTCACACAAGTGTTCAAAATGTTCTTCTGTTTCACCGGGGTATCCAACAATAAAAGCTGTTCTAATTGACACATTTGGAATTAATTTTCTTATATTTTTAACCATTGGCCTATAATCAAAAGAAGGTCTGTTCATAAGCTTCAACATTTCAGGATGTGAATGTTGGAGAGGAATATCTACATATTTTACGCATTTTTTACACTCAGCAATTGTTGTCAAAAGTTCATCTGTCATTTGTGTCGGATAAGCGTACATAACTCTTATCCACATCAAACCCTCAATCTTATTAAGTTCTTTTAAAAGCTCGGATAGCATAGGTTTTTTATAAATATCAACCCCATAACCCGTTGTATCTTGAGCTATTAAAATAATTTCTGTTACGCCTTTTTTTACAAGTTCTTTTGCCTCATTAACAACATCTTCCATTTTTCTTGAATGATAATTCCCTCTTAAAAACGGAATTACGCAATAACCACAACGATAAGAGCAACCGTCTGCAATTTTTAAATATGAACTTGCACCCATTGTAATTTGTTGACGCTCTATGTTTTCGGGGTATATATAATTGGGGATTTCCGAAACGATTTCTTTATATTTACCCCCTTCAACTGCTTTCACTATTTCAACAATTTTAGTAAAATCAGTTGCGCCGATTATTCCGGCAAGTTCCGGGATTTCTCGTTTTAATTCATCAACGTGCTTTTGTGCCAAACATCCTGCAACAATAACTTTTTTACCTTTATCAACCATCTCAACAATAGATGAAATCGATTCTCTTTCGGCATCACAAATAAACGAACAAGTATTTACGATTACAATATCGGTTTCGGTTTCATCAAGAGTAATCTCATACCCGTTTTGTTTTAAAACCCCGAGTATAAGTTCTGAATCGACTAAATTTTTCGCACAGCCGTGACTTATTAACGCAATTTTTTTCATACTCTGATTGTAGCATAGATGAGATATTTAGGTATTATAGATTTTTACCCAATAATTTTTGCATTTTTTCTGTTAAATATTTATCGGGTATTTTATCTATTTCGTCTGCTAAATCCAGCGTTTTTCTCAAATCATTTATATACTTTTGTTCTAATGGTGTGTATTGGCCTTTATTACAATTTTTTAAATTCTCTAAATCTTCTGAGAAATTTTTAAAGTAAGTTTGTTTATCGTAATTTTCTAAATATTTTTGAATATTATTATAAAAACGTTCTTTGTATAAATTTTCTAGATTAATATCGTTTTTCATTATTTTAGTAGGTACAACTGCCTTTTGTACCCCAAAATTTATTGAATTTACATTATAGATTCTCATATAAGACCACCTTTTATTTATAAACCACGAGGATAAATCGTAGAAATTACACCTTGCTTATTACGTTTATTATAATACCCAATTTCTTGTTTTTCACAAAATGTTATATCCAACGGGAAGGAACCAAAAATTTCTCTTGCTCGTTCACTATAACAATCAGGATTAATTACTATCTCTGCACCAAGAGCATTATTATTAAAAGCATCTTCGTACTCTTGAATATTTACTCCTTTTTTGAATGCGTTCTGTATCGTTTCTATTAAACAATCTAAATTTTCTTTACTTTGTTCTTCTATAGGAACATCACTCTCGAAATCAATAAATCTGTCAATAAATCTCATAGCAGAATGTAATGTAAATAGTTTTTGATATCTTTCATCAGAATTTATCAAATCTGCTACTATTTCGAAATTACCCGGGTTTATATTTACATACTTGCAAGTGTTTGTTTTATTCTTTTGGCGATTATATTCATTTTTAACATCTTCAGTTATAGCTGTGTGTAACGGATGACGGAACATCCATCTTCTATCAATTTTTTCTCCTGTTTCACTATCAACGGATAATTCTTTTTCAAATGATAACAATAATCTTGTAATATTTTGATAAATGTGTCCTTTTACTAATGTTCCGGGTATTATAAATTTATATATTGCAGTTTTTTTATCTGTATTTGGAAGTTTAGTTATTTCCGTTGTTTCATTAAAATCTTTATTGGGGTCTCCTGCAGAAATTCGGGGTCTTTTTGTTGTAGTTGTTCCTTCCTCTTGAATTTCTGTTTTCTTTTTTCTTGTTGGAATAGTGCTTAAATCTATCTTACCTACTATTTTCAAACCTGTTTCTTGCGTTTTAGTTTCAGGTTCAGCTTTTCCTGGTACAACTTCGTCTTTTTGCAACCCACATTTTACATAATAATTCTCAACTACTAATTTTAAATTATCTTGATTTTCTCTGTTAGAGAATATTTCATTGGCAAAATCTGTTGCAATTGCATTATTATCAATATTTTCGCCATTAACATCATGACAACCTTTTTTAAGTAACTCTTCACATATCAAAATTACCTTTGGAGAAACTTCTTCTGAAAATTGTGTAGATTCTACTACTTGTTTTAGTTTTTCTTGAGCAGATGATAATCTGCCTCGTTTTTTAGGGAATGATATGTAATTCATTTCCTGAACAGGATTTTGCTCTTCTTGATCAATAACTTGTTCTTGTTTCGGTTCATCAGTTTTTGTATTTTCGTTTTTTTCAGAATATTGAGCCAACTGTGTTTCTAATTCTTCTTTTTCTTTTTCCAGTTGTTCAATTCTTGATTTAAACTCATCAATTTGACTATCTTTTGAGGTATCTTCTGCCGGCTTAAACGGATTTATTGAAGCAAAGATATTTTGAAACATATTTTCATCAAATTGTTCTGCTTCAGTTTCAGAATTTTTATTATTTGATGCACCATTAACTAATGCCAAAAATGCAGCTGATAAGCCTGCTCCGATAGCTGCCATATACTTTTGCAATGCTTTAGGGTTTCCCAAAATCTCCTTGCACAATTCTTGTTGAACACCCTTAAAAGACGGTAGCTTAACCTCACTTGACTTTACAAATACATCTTCTTGTTGGTCAAATCTTACTATAGGATTATTTTGGGACATTTTATATGGTTGAGTAACCGTTCTATTAATTTGTAAAATCTTCATACACTACCTACACAGTTTAGTTCATCACATGTAAGATTGATGAAGATTAAAAATTGACAAAATTCTGTGCAATATTTACAAAAGTTTACATATCTTCTAATTACGTCCACAACAATTTTTATATTTTTTGCCACTTCCACAAGGACAAGGGTCGTTTCTTCCGATTTTCCCTTCCGGAACTATCTGTTGTGGTTTTGGTGTTGAAAGAATATCAAATACTTGTGAAAAAGCATTTGAACAATATAAAACCGTAGCTGATGAATAAATTTTATTTTCTAAATATTCTGATTTATATTCTTTGATTAAATCCTCAAATGTATATTCTTTTTCTAAAAATTTATTTATAACATCCATAAAGTTTTTATTTTCTGATGCTATGCGTTTTAAAATCGTATCAGGAATAGAGTCATTTTTAAGAAAATACAAAATACAATCTTTTGCATTTTCAATTTCTTTTCCTTCAATTATTTTTGTAAATGTTTCATAGAAAGGAACTGCATAAAGCCCGTTTTCTTTATCAAAAATAACGGCAACGTCATAAATTTCATCATGAGAACTAAACCCTCCAAGAGAATTTTCCAAAAAATTTGAATAATTATTATCAAGTTCTTTTACATGGAAAAACTTATATTCTTCCAAATTAGAGAGTTTATCCGTTAAATCGATTTCCTCGCCGTCATTAAATGCACCAATTATTTCATCTGCGTGTTTGTTAGTAGTCAGAATAATGTCCTTATCAAAAGTTTTGATAAATTTTTTATACATTTCATCAATTATATTTTTAATTTCAGCTTCTTTTTCTTCGCTATCCTGATATAACAAACGAGGATTTTGAATAAGTTTCATAACAGCAAATCGCATAGCTTCAGATTTTTGAGAATGAGAAAGAACATTAGAAATCTCTATTACAAAGTATTCGTCTTCGTACTCAAAAATTCTTGCAACAATATATTGTCCGGCGTAAATCCCTCTGAAATTAGTCATTTTTGTAAGAGAGGATACAGTATATGTTTTTTCATTAACCAGATTTAAAAGTTCAAATCCGTTTTTTAGAATTCTCTTAATTTCAAATATAGAATTTTGAGAATTTTTTAAACTTTCTGCTATTTTTGCGTTTGAACATTTTCCTTCTTCAAGAAAAAGTTCAACTATACCTTTTGGTGGCATACCGATTTTACGCTCAAAAATATAAGGTAAAAATACTTTTTCCATTTGATTAAGCGAAATCTGTCTTGCTCCTATTGTCGCTAAATATTCACTAAAATCTTTTTGTACGGTTTCATTACTTTGTGTAAACCCAAAAATTTCTTTAATAACGTCATTTATCTCGGTAATTTTTTCTATAACAGTCATAATATCCCTCTCTTGTATTTTTAGGATACCTTAATAAAATTGTTTTGGCAATCATACTACAAGATAAAATTAAAATGTAAATTTTTTGAAACGATTACTTTTTAATTTTTAAATTTAGATGTACAATTTAATCATCGATTTTGGGAGTATGAATATGGATGGTTATAGTTTTGAATTAATAACAGGTCCTATGAGCTGTGGCAAAACAGAAGAATTATTGCGCAGAATTAAACGCTGCATAATTGCAAAGAAAAAAGTTACAGTTATTTCACCTGAAGTTGATACAAGAGAAAACGGTGATTACATCAAATCACGTAACGGACTTTGGCTTGATGCAATTAAAGTAAAGCACTCTATTCAAATCCTAAGCCTTGTCAAAGACTCAGAAGTCGTTGCAATAGACGAATTACAGTTTTTTGATTCTAATATTGTTCGTGTAATTACAGAACTTATGAAACAAGGCAAAAAAGTTATCGGGACAGGTTTGGAATTAGATTTTAAAGCAGAACCATTCGGTCACATGCCGGAATTAATGTGCATAGCAACAAATGTAGATAAATTACATGCCGTATGCATGAAATGTGGATGCGAACACGCAACACGTACACAAAGATTAATTGACGGAAAACCCGCTGATAAAAGTTCTCCACTTATTATGATTGGTGGGGATGAAACTTATGAAGCAAGATGCATTAAATGTTATGAATTGCCTGATGCAGAACATGATAAAAAAATTCAATCAGATTTAGGCATAAGTAAGATTTTACAATTTACTAAAAGATAATTCTTATCTTGTCATACTTTCTGTATTTCTTATTTTAAATAATCTTTCTGCCATAAAAATGTCATTAGGATACGTGATTTTAATATTTTCGACATCACCTTCCACAATATAAACATCTCCAAGATTATATTTTACCACTAAACCACAGTCATCCGTAAAATTTTTATCATTCTTGGATAATTCATGAGCTTTTTTAATTGTTGAAAGCCTAAAACATTGTGGTGTTTGCGCACATCTTAAACAAGCTCTTTCAGGAATGTTCTCTATGATATCTCCCTTAACCTCTACAACGGTATCCGTACATTTTATTGCTACATTCACAGCGTTATGCGTTTCTAAAGCTTTAACACAATTTGATATAATCTTTTGAGAAACAAAAGGCCTTGCACAATCGTGTATAAGTACGTTAGCCTCATCGTCTTGAATAGAAGAAACTCCTATATATGAGCTGTCTTTTCTTATCACACCACCATTTAAAAGCTTAGTCACTTTTTTATATTGGTTTTTTCCCAAAATTTCTTCTGCAATATTACGATATTCAGGAGTTATAACAACTATAATTTCATCAATGACAGGCGACTTCTCAAACACCTCTATTGTATGTTCCAAAATTGTTTTTCCGGCAATCTTAACAAATTGTTTAGGAATATCACTGCCATATCTGCTGCCTGTACCTGACGCTAATATGATGCCGTAATTTTTTAATTTTTCTGACATTTCTATACCTTAATTATTGTCCTACAGGAGCCGGTGCTGCATTTAGAGGAATCGGTGCAAATTGTTCTTGAGCAGGCTGTTCCTTTTCTTGTTTAACCTCAATAGTTTTAACAGGCTCAGGTTTTTTTACCGGAACAATCTGTTGCAATATTTCTTTTGCCTTTTCTTTTTCTGCCTTTTCCCTATCTTTGTCGCTAAGTTCTTTGTCTTTTTTGTCTTTCTTATCTTTTTCTTCAAAAGATTTTGCAGCTTCTCCTTGAGAAATTACAGAACCACTTGGCGCCTTAAACGGATTAAGTATAATTTCAGGATATTCAAAATCTGCATTACCATACGGTTGAGTTGCAACAATCATAACGTCTTTCCAAATTAGTGCAGGTACAGTACCACCTGTTAAATTACCCATCTTAGAGTTATCGTCATTACCTACCCAAACACCTGTTACAACATCAGGCGTAAATCCTATAAAGTAAGCGTCTTTACTATCGTCTGTTGTACCGGTTTTACCAGCTGCAGGCTTACCTATATCTGCTGCACGGCCCGTACCGTTTTTAATAACTGTTTTCATAATTGCAGTCATTGTTGCAGCTGTGTTTATATTAAGAACTTTACTTGATTTTGCTTTCTTTGATTCGTAAAGAACTGTTCCTCTTGAGGATTCTATTCTTTCAATTGCATAAGGTTCAACCTTAAAACCACCATTTGCAAAAACACCATAAGCACGTGTCATTTCAAACAATTTAACACTGTGTGAACCTAAAGAAATTGTATAGTCATAAGGGATTGGAGTAGAAATACCCATAACTCTTGCAAGCTGTATGACAGGTCTTACCCCGATTGTGTCCATTAATCTTGCAGCACAGACGTTTGATGAAATCATCAAAGCTGTATATATAGGAATTGGGCCGCGATATTTATTACCGTAATTCTTTGGTGTCCAATTTCCTACACGATAAGGTAAATCATCAATCATATCATTCGGAGAAATACCTTTTTCAATTGCCGCTGTGTATATAAACGGTTTGAATGCTGAACCTGATGGTCTTGCTGATTGCGTTACACGATCGTATTGGCTCTTAGAATAATCTTTACCACCTGCGTAGACAAGAATTCTTCCGTCTATCGGACTAAATGAAAAAACTGCAGCTTGCGTTTTATCACTTGTCAACCCCCAGGCTGAAAGATTTTTCAATATAGCTTCATTTGCTTTTACTTGAGCATTATAGTTAAGCGTTGTTATTACTTTGTAACCACCGTTTTCAATTTCTTCTTGAGTAAATCCTAATTTTTGCAAATCCTTCATTACATAGTCGCAAAAATACGGAGCTTTGTTTGTAGCATACATTACAGGCATCGTTGAAAGTTTTATTTCAGAATCTTTTGCCTTTTGATAAGTTTCTTTATCAATGTATCTCATTTTATACATTCTGCCTAAAACCATATTACGACGTTTTTTCGCAAGCTTGATATTGTTATAAGGAGAATATACAGAAGGTGCTTGAGGCAAACCTGCAATAAGAGCCATTTCAGGTAAAGTCAGTTCATTCAAGCCTTTATTAAAGTATATTCTTGCTGCACCCTTTACACCATAAGCACCTGAGCCTAGATAAACATTATTCAGATACATTTCTAAAATTTTATCTTTTGAAATTGTTTTTTCGATTTGGGCAGCAACTTGAAGTTCTTTTATTTTTCTTGTGAAAGTTTTTTCATTAGATAAGAACAAAATCCTTGAAAGCTGTTGGGTTATGGTACTTGCACCCTGAACGACATGCCCTGCCAAAACATTTGCTACTGTTGAACGCACTAAGCCTAAAATATCATACCCTGAGTGTTTATAAAAGTTTTTGTCTTCCGTTGCAATCAGTGCTTGTACAAGTTGTTCCGGAACTTCTTTTAATTCCACATTTGCATAAGTATATGCTGCAAATGTTTTGATAACTTCTCCGTCACTTGCGCAAAAAGTTGTAACAATATTTGGTTTAAGTGAATTTAGATTTTTTATTGGTGGCAAAGATACTAAGTATAATTTCAAAGCAATCATGCCTGCCAATAGTATCCCTAATCCGAAAACCAATAACGAACTGCAGCTTCTAATAAATGAATTATCTAAATTAACGCCATGTACCCTCGTTTTTCTGACTTTTGTTCTTGGTATATAAGGTTTCATTTTCGAGCCCATCAAATTGTTTTTTTGTTATACATAAGCTAATATGATTATAGCCTAAATTATTTTATCAAATAAAGATTATAAGAGGACAAATTACGATAATATGTTAAGTTTTTTAACAACAATTAAAAATGAATTTTTATCTTATTTTGTACCTGAAAAAATGGAATACAAAATCACCGGACAATGCTTAAAGTGTGGCAAGTGTTGCAGATATATGTACAGTTTTGATACATATACAACAACCGATTTTAAAATAATGCAATTTTTATTTCCGTCATACAGAAGATTTTATATAAGAGGAAAGGACGAGTACGGAAATCTTATATTTGCCTGCAAATATGTAACAGATGAAGGACTTTGTTCCGTTTATGACAAGCGTTTAAAAATGTGCAGAAAATATCCGGCATCTAAAATCGGTTATCCGGGGAAATTACATAAAGGCTGTGGATATAAAGTAGAAGAAAAAACTTTTGAAAGTTATTTGAATAAATAAAAAAAGAGGATGTCTAAAAAATTGACATCCTCTTTTTTTAATACTTTCGGCTAATTATACTGTAGCAGGTTTCTTTTGTTGGCTTGCACCAGGGATAGCTTGCCAATTTGCTGCCATAATCTTTTTGAATGATTTCAGTGCTGTATCTTCTAGTTCACCAAGTGCTTCAGCTTCCATAATCAATTCTCTCAAAGGAAGTAAAGCTCTTTGGTCACGAAGTACACCTAAAGCAGCTGCAGCACCTGCTCTAACCAAATCATTTTCAGAACGGTTTTTCATAACATCAATCAATGCAGGAACAGCTTTTGTATCATTTAATTTACCCAATGAAGTTACTGCATAAATTCTTACGTTAACCCATTCGTCATATAACATATTTATGATTTTATCTACACATTTTTTGTTCCCGATTTCTCCTAAAGCACGTGTTGCGTCACAACGTACGTTAACTTTTTCGTGATCCAATGATTTCATCAAAGCGTCTGTTGCAACATCACCGATTTCAATTAAAGCATCTGTTGCTGTAATGCAAACTTGTGAATTTTCATCGTTCAATGCCTCTACCAAAGGATCAACAACAATGTTGCCACCTAAACGTCCTTATGCACGAGCTGCACGAACTCTAACGTCAACATTTCTGTCTTCTCTTAGAGATTCAATTAAGTGTTCGGTTGCTTTTGAATCACCAAGTTCGCCTAATGCACGAGCTGCATACAAACGAACGGAACCGTTTTTATCATTTTTTAATACATCGATTAAAGGCTCAACAGCTTTTGAATCACCCATTTCGCCTAATATACGAGCAGCATTATATCTAACTTTTTCTGAACTTGATGACATCAAATCATTAATTAGTTCTTGGAAAGTTTTCTTTACTTGTTTCTTTTTGCTGTTCACTGTAATTGTCATATACGCTACCTCCGACATGTACGTAATATATTATCTAACTTCTACACAATTATATTAAGTTATTCAGTTTTCAAAAATTGCTTATTTCTTTTTGATTTGTAAACATTTTGTTACATTTATTAATGTATTTTTTACACTTAATCGCATTCGCATTAGAAAGTATATCATATTTTTTTATATAATTAATCACCTAGGTTGAAAATTTTTACAAAATTTTATATTTGTGACAGATATGTATTCTTGTAATCCAGTTATATATATACTTGTAACAGTTTACAAAACTTAATACTTATTACTCACTGGGGATAGTAATAATAAATTCGCTACCTTCTCCTATTTTTGAATTTACTTTTATTTTCCCTTTGTGTTTGTCGATGATTTTTTGTGAAATTGCAAGCCCCAAGCCTGTTCCTACGCCAACCCCTTTTGTTGTATATCCGGCAAAAAATATTTTATCAGGTTCTTTTATTCCACAACCTGTGTCTTTTATTTTTACTTCTAAATTAGAATTTACTATATCAGTGTCAATAGTTATTGTTCCTTGTGTTTCTATTGCCTGCGTT
>JAKSUP010000069.1 GCA_024408905.1 bacterium | reverse complement strand
GCAGAGCAAGCTAGCCTGTAATTATTTGTACAGTGATACATCTTGAACGAGGTTTATTATCAAAATCCAATAAGACAACTTGTTGCCATGTGCCTAGATTTAGAAGTCCACCAACAAGCGCAATGTTAACTGAACTTCCAACTATTGCAGAACGAACGTGTGCATAACCGTTTCCGTCATGCCAAATCTCGTCATGGTGATATTCTTTACCCATTGGGGCAATTCTTTCCAAAGCTTCTTGCAGATCTTGGACCAACCCATTTTCATATTCTATCGTAGTAATTGCAGACGTACTACCTTGAATAGACACACATACCAAGCCATCTTTTACCTCGTGTTGGTATACACAATTTTGAACCTGCTTAGTAACATCGATAATATCGTTGTTTCCTTCCGTATTAATTGTAAATTTCTCATTAATTATCGCCATTAGAACCACCTTTTTTCAAGACTGCAGAAAGTCTTTTCTTGTAAGCAAAAAGCACTATCCCAAAAATTATTAAGAGTGCTGTACCTGCCAAAATTAACACATCTATATATTTTTTAACAGCTTCACCAAAAAACATCAATACAAGACTTACTAAGAAAAATCTTGCACCACGTCCGAAGAAGCTTGCTAATAAGAACTTCCAAATATTCATTTTTAAGATACCACTTGCAATTGCAAAAACATTGTATGGTATTGGGGTGAATGCTGCAAAGAATACAGCAAAAGAACCATATTCAGCATACATCTTTTCAACTGCATCAAGTTTATCTATGTGTTTCCTGAATAAATAATTAAATAGAGGTCTGCCACCAAAGAATCCGACGCCGAAACCAAAAGCTCCACCTGTTACTGACCCTAGTGTACAGAGAAGCGCGTACCACATTGCATTATGAGGTTTTGCAATATCCATTGCGCTCATTAATACATCCGGTGGTAACGGAAAACCAGGCAAACAACCTTCTATAAAAGCATTAATTGCTAACCCAACTATACCCAGTGATTGAAAAAAATTATTAATATAAACCAAAATTTCGTGCATAAATCCCTCTATTCTATTGACTTATAAAGTGTTGAGGCTTCATTAATACTTACATTCCCAGTAGGCACTATGAGAACTTCAACCTTTTCTGTTTTTGTTGCATACTCTATTTCTATAATATCACCAACACAAAGCTGTTTAGAAGGTTTTGCCGGATTGCCGTTTACAAGAACTCTGCCCATATCAGAAACCGTATTAGCAACTGTTCTGCGTTTAATTAACCTTGAAACTTTTAAAAATTTATCCAGCCTCATCTTTACCTACAATGCTTTTATAATACCTTTTATCAGCGACTTAAATTTATCCTTAGCAACATTTGCAGCATGTATAACTTCTTCATGAGAAAGTGTACGCGCATTAATACCTGCTGCAGAATTACAAATACAACTTATACCAATAACATTCATGCCTGCCCAACGTGCAATTATTGCTTCAGGAACAGTTGACATACCTACTGCATCAGCACCTAAAATTCGGGCGAGCTTTGTTTCTGCTGGTGTTTCGTAAGTAGGTCCTGTTGATGCCATATAAACACCTTCTTGTATATCTATACCTAATTTGTCAGCTATTTTTAGCGTCAGTTCTTGTAATTCCGGTGTATAAACTTCACTCATATCAGGAAATCTTTCGCCCATCTCGTCATCATTAGGCCCAATAAGAGGGTTAACTCCTAAGTTATTTATGTGATCAGTAATTAACATTAAATCTGAAGGACTAAATGCAGGGTTAACAGCACCGGCAGCATTTGTAAGAATAAGTGTTTCTACTCCGAGTTTTTTCATAACTTTTATCGGATAAACAACTTTATGTATGGAATGTCCCTCATAATAATGAAAACGGCCTTGCATCATAACCACATTTTTCCCGTCAATTTGTGCAAATACTAAACGACTCTTATGACCTGACACAGTAGAAGTTTCAAATCCCGGAATTTCAGAATAAGGGATTGCTAAATCGCAATATTCATCAGCGAGTTCTCCTAATCCGGAACCTAATACAATCCCAATTTGTGGTTTAAAATCCCCAAGTTTGTCTCTTATTTCTTCACACAAAAAATCAACAGTTTTTTGTAGCATGATAAACTCCTTAAATTCCCTTATTGAATACAATATTATAATAAAAATTCTATAGTAGCAAATTAAAAGCATAAAAAAGTGGCGCTTGCTATAAGAAGTTTTGTAAAATTCTCTTAAAATCTAAAGACGTAATAATTTTATTATTGTATAATGAACCTATAGATTATTAAGGAGATGTATCGGTGAAAACATACGAAGGTTTATTAACTGTCACAAATGAAAAATTCTGTATTGTGGTATCAAGATTTAACGAATTTATCGGGGGCAAATTATTATCAGGCGCTATAGACGAATTAAAAAGACACGGGGTTGAAGACTCAAATATTGATGTTGTATGGTGTCCCGGAGCATTTGAAATTCCTCTTGTGGCTAAAAAGTGTGCTAAGACAGGAAAATATTCTGCGATAATAACATTAGGCGCAGTTATCAAAGGTTCTACAGACCATTATGATTATGTTTGCGCAGAAGTTTCAAAAGGTGTCGCATCTGTTTCATTAGAAACAGGGGTTCCGACATTATTTGGAGTTCTTACAACAGATAATCTTGAACAAGCTATTGAAAGAGCAGGGACAAAAGCCGGAAATAAGGGTGCTGATGCTGCCAAATCAGCAATTGAAATGGCTAATTTGTTAAAAACTATTGGTTAATAGTTAGACATTAGCCAATATAGTTTGTCTATTCGTACGAAAGGAGTGTGTGAAATGAGTGAAATTATTACAGAGTATCGTAACGAAAATACTAAGGATATTGACTTACTTTCGACAATAGATATCGTTAGAAAAATAAACGAAGAGGACCAAATTGTTGCTCGCGCTGTGGAAGACGAGAGTACAAACATTGCAAGAGCAATTGACACTATAGCAAAACAGTTCCTTGTCGGAGGCAAATTATATTATTTTGGAGCTGGCACCTCAGGTAGACTTGGGATTTTGGATGCCTCAGAATGTCCACCGACATTTGGCGTTGATTCAAGTATGGTGCAAGGAATTATAGCAGGCGGCGACACAGCTATAAGATATGCCGCAGAAGGCGTTGAGGATGATTTTGAGCAAGGAGAAGCTGATGCAAAATGCCTTACTAAAGATGATGTTTGTGTGGTAATTTCTGCAAGTGGAAATCCTAAATACTTATTAGGGGTACTTTCTCAAGCAGAAAAATCCGGTTGTAAGACAATCGCACTTACTTGTAACCACAAGGCCTTAATTTTAGAAGAAGTTGGACTGGGTATTTGTGTTGAAGTTGGTCCTGAAGTAATCGCAGGTTCAAGCAGAATGAAAGCCGGTACTGCTCAAAAAATGGTACTAAATATGCTAACGACAGGGGCTATGATAAAAATTGGTAAAACATACGAAAACTTTATGATAGACCTTAAGCCAACAAATGAAAAGCTAAAAGATAGAGCTATTCGTATTGTTTCAGAAATCGCGGGAGTTAGTAATACTGATTCCTTAAAGACGTTATTAGAGTGCGATTGGTCTGTAAAAGTCGCTATCCTAATGATTAAATGCGGACTTAAAAAAGATGAAGCAAAGGAACTTTTGCGTAAAAATTGTGGAGTATTAAGGCGTGCATTAGTTAGTTATGCCCTTAAATAAGATCACAATTTATTTTCACATAACTACTCTTCAACACCAAAATAACTAAGTATTGATTTTGTTAGTACGTCAGCGTACTTTTCACGTTCATCAGGATTGTATACCTTTTCTCGTCCCACCGGAGATGAAATAAAATCATACTCAAACAGCACGCTTGGAATATCAAAATTTTCTATACTGGAATTTAGTGCGCCCAAATCTCGGGATTTGGATGCAACCTTGTAGCCATTTTTTTGCAAATTAGATTTTATATTTTCTCTAAATGTTTTACTTGAATCATTACTTATAGCAGTTGTAAATACTTCTGATCCATGGTGAGTAGTATTGTCTGATAAACTATTGATATGCAGAGAAATAAACATGTCAGGATTGATTTTGCCAAATTCCTTCATTTCTTCCAATTCTATTTTAACCGTATTATGTTGTTCTCGCATTGCACCTTGAATATATATAACTTTCGCTCCCAATTCTCGTAAACGATTAATTAGCAGCATTGAATTATCATAGTTTACAATCCATTCGGGAGCTTTTCCGTTTGTTTTAGTCCCTGTGTCTACGGCAATTTCGCCATTTTCTTCTTTGTAATAACCGTGACCGGCATTTACTATAATAGTTTTTCCGTATAAAGGAAGGCTTTTTACATCAACAAGTCTTCCAACAATTGGTTCAAAGTCAACTCTATTTGCCCTTATATTTCCGTCTTGGTCTTCTCTGTATGTTTTCAAGTATTCTCTATCGCCAACAGCTTTTAAAATTTTTTCATCCTCTACGACCTTTGTAAAAATATGCTTATCAATTCTGCTAAAATCTATAATTGGTGGTTGAAAGTCAAATATTTTAATATTTATTTGGGCAGACGCATTATTGGGTAACACAATATGTTGCGCAGATTGTGTATACTTTTCGGTCTTTTCGCTTTGAGCATTAAAAGATATCCCAAACAAAATATATTCCTCGATTCTATATTTATAAAGTTCTATTTTTACTAATATTTGATACTCAAATCGGTCATTTTTACAAAAATTTACAATAAAACGCCATAATGGTAAGACAGACAGTTTTATAGTATAATTTAGTAAGATAAGGAGTAGTAATATATGAAGCTTACAGTACTTGGTCCGGGATGTTGGGGTTTAACATTAGCATGGCTATTGAATGATAATTTTGATGATATAACCGTTTGGGGTAGAGAATCAGACTTAAATGATGATTTAATTACAAATAAACACTGCTCAAAACCGTTGGAAGTACAACTTGACAAAAGAGTTAGTATTACTTCAGACCTAAAGAGCGCTATCTCAGGTGCAGATATAATCTTAACCGTTATTGCAACCAGTGGAATGAGAAGTGTTTGCGAGCAATTAAAATCAGCAGGCATTAATCCTTCAACTCCGTTGGTAAATGCATCAAAAGGGCTTGAACTAAACTCCCTTATGAGAATGTCTGAAGTAATCAAGGATGTTTTACCTAAGCAAAAAGTTGTTATCCTATCAGGTCCGACACTTGCAAAAGAAGTTTTGCAAGGCAAGCCAACTGCAGCCTGCGTAGCTTGTGAAGATATGGATACAGCAGAATATGTTCAAAAATTATTGAATGTGCCAAGCCGTTTTAGACTATATGCGAATAATGACGTTATAGGTGTCGAACTCGGTGGCAGCCTTAAGAATGTTATTGCAATAGCATCAGGGTTCGCTCATGAAATGAATTTGGGTGATAATTGTGCAGGCTCGCTTCTAACAAGAGGTATGGCAGAAATTGTTCGTCTAAGTATTCAATTAGGTGCAAATCCATCAACGCTATATGGTTTATCCGGCATGGGGGATTTAATTGCGACTTGCTCCAGTCCTATGTCAAGAAACTATACGGTTGGTTCAATGCTCGGAAAAGGTAAAAAGATTGACGATATTTTAAAAGAACTTGGCTCTGTAGCCGAAGGTGTTAAGACATCAAAAGCAGTTTGCGATCTTGCTAAAAAACTCGATATAGAAGTTCCTGTATCCAGTGCAATCTATGAAGCTGTGTATACTGACATTACTCCTCAAGAAGTTCTGTCAAAGCTTATGAACAGAAAACTTAAAAAGGAAGAAAAATATGTTTAAATACGCAGTTAGATACCTGAAAAATACAATTGTACCGTTAAAAAATATCGGTTATGACAAAGACGGGAATGAATGTGAATGCGAAAATATTGATGGGAAGCTTATTCTTGCCAGAACTGAAAAAGGGGAAGAAGTCTTAAAAGCATTTCTTGTATCACCTGAAATTGCAAAACTCTTTCAAAATTCTGAAAAAACCCCTGAGCCTTTTGAATTTATCAGAGTTATGACTCAAGAAGACATGATGATTTATGAGGATATAAAAAAAGAAGAAGTTACTTCATTTTTTAAGTGTAAAGAACTCGTCAAAAAACATAATTTAGTTATGAATTTGGTTCAATGCAAATTGACGTTTGACAAAAGAAAAATTTCATTTTACTATACGGCTCCGGAAAGAGTTGATTTTAGAGAGTTGTTAAAAGATTTAACGCAAGTATTCAAACGTATGAGAATAGATTTACGTCATATCGGCATACGTGATGAATCTTCTATAATGGATGGTTGTGGAATGTGTGGTAAAGCTTTTTGTTGTGCTTCACATTTAAGAAAATTTGATTCAATCAATGTAAAATTGGCGAAAGACCAAGGAATGCCGATTGCTCCTTCAAAAATTTCAGGAACTTGTGGAAGATTATTATGTTGCTTAACTTATGAGTATTCTAATTATGTCGAAGCAGCAAAAGGTATGCCACCTGTTGGTTCTACTGTTATGACTCCGTCAGGACTCGGAAAAGTATGTTATATTCAATTCCTGAATAATACAGTTGCCGTAAAGTTTGAAGATGGCAAAATTAAAGAATTTGAAAAAACAGAAATCGAAATGGTCGATGCGAATATCAATGTCGAAATTGATGACAGACGCCTAACCAATTACGATACGGACGAAAAAGTCGATGCTAAACAGCTTAAACAACTGGAAGATGATAGAAATAGCACCACAGGAAACGTCTAGGGATAAAGGGGTAAATATATAGCCATGTTTACCAACTGTTCAGCACATTATAGTGTGTTATAAATTCTGTCCCCTGCATCACCCATGCCCGGAACAATATAGCCATGTTCATTCAAATGTGAATCAACAGCTGTAACGAGTAGCTTTATGTCAGGAAATTCCCCAAATACACTTTCTATTCCCTCAGGAGCAGAAATCATACATACACAACAAATGTTCTTTTGTGGTATACCTTTTTCAACATACAAACGTATCGCTTCACGCAAAGAATTTCCTGTTGCAAGCATTGGATCTGTTATGAATACATAATAATGATCCGGATTGTTTACAGGCATAGGAACTTTGTTATAATACCAAACAGGTTTTAATG
>JAKSUP010000068.1 GCA_024408905.1 bacterium | reverse complement strand
ATTTATTAAAAATAATGAATTCCCTAAAAATTGACAGACGTTCTGTTGCTTGTGTACTTGCGTTTGGTTTAAAAATGCCTTATATTACAATTCCTGTTGGGTTTGGATTGATTTTCCAAAATCTTATAGCAGATAATATTATTCAAAACGGTGCCAATGTTCTAAGAGAGGATATTTGGAAATATACGTTAGTTTTGGGAATTGGTATGATAATTGCGATGCTTATTGCAGTATTTATTTCTTATCGAAAACCTCGTGAATACCAAGATATTGCCCTAAGCTTTGACGTTAATAGTGAAAACTCTGCAGTCTGTTCGAATCGGACAATGCTTATAACTCTTTTAGCTGCTATTTTGACATTCATAGTTCAACTATATACTCATTCTTTGCCATTAGGTGCATTAGTTGGTTTAGGGGTGATATTCTCATTAAAAGTTGTGCCTAAAAATAAAATGGATAAGATGATGAATGAAGGTATCTATTTGATGGGATATGTTGCTTTTGTAATGTTAGTAGCAGCAGGTTTCGCATCTGTGTTAAAAGAAACAGGCGCAATTGAGCATATGGTTAATGCCACATTGCCATTTTTACCGAACAATATTATGATTACATCCCTAATAATATTAATTCTAGGCTTATTTATTACGATTGGAATAGGTACATCATTTGGTACAATTCCAATTCTGGGCGTTTTGTTTGTGCCAATATGTATAAAAATGGGATTTAATATTCCTCAAATGGTTATTTTAATAGCTGCTTCAGCTGCTCTTGGTGATGCTGGTTCGCCTGCCTCTGATACAACGCTTGGACCGACATCCGGGCTTAATGCTGACGGACAACATAACCACATTTTTGATACGTGTATACCAACTTTTTTACATTACAATATTGCATTAATCCTTTTTGCAATTATTGGAATTTACTTATTTGCTTAGTTATTTAAACCAAAACTAAATTCGTCAGAAATATTGTTAGATTGTTGAGATTTCCAACTTTCAAGATAAGCTTTAACTTCTTCTAATTCTGCACTTGCAGTTGTAATTTGAGCATCTAAATTAGTTTCCCAGTTTGTTAATTCTTCTAATTCTTGGTTATATTTAACTGTTAATTTATCAAGTTCATCTTCAAATTCAGGGATTTCTGTATAATCTGAGTATGTTTCTTTTAATGATGGATCATTTTCATATAATTCTTTAAAATATGCTTTTAATTCAGATTTTTCAGCATACTGTGCGCTAGTTACATCTTGTCTTTCTGACAATGTTAACATTTTTTGATCAGCTAAATTGCTTAACAATAATGTTAATTCATTGCGTCTTGCGATATGTTCTTGGATTGTAACGTGTAAAGTTGCTGTCATCTTAATTCACCATCTTTTATTACTTACATATATATAAAGTATTTAAAAAATAGCTAATTTCAGAGAGCATTTTATTTGTTACAAAACTTTACAATTATAAATAAATTATTTAATTAAAGCTTGTATTTCTTTGAAATAAGGGTGTTTGGCTGATTGTAACAGTTCAAAAAGAACCATTTCGGTTGTTTTTATTTCGCATCCGATGTCTCTAAGATTATCAAGTGCTGAGAGAAATTCATCTTCTTTTCTGCTCCCACAAGCATCTTTTACTATTGTGACCGAATAACCACACTCAATCAATGCTTTTGCTGTTTGGTATACACAGATATGTGTTTCGATACCACAAAGTATAATATTTTTAGTATTTAAACTTTTAAAGTATTCGTACAAATCTTGTTCATTAAGCGCATTAAAACAGGATTTTTCAAAAATTTTGGAGTTTAAATCAATATTATTAGAAATCTCAGAAATTGTTTTTCCTAAGCCTTTCGGGTATTGCTCTGTTATAACGACCGGAATATTTAATATTTTTGATGCTTTTGACAAAATTTCTGCTTTTTTTGTTAAGCATTCGTTATTAAAAACAGCATTAACCAGTTTTTCTTGAATATCAATCATTAATAAAATATTCTTATCCATTATGCACCTTCTTGTGTATATTCTGATATAAATTGTTCCAATAAATCTTCTAATAAGCCTTGTTCAAGTTCGTCAGGCTCCAGCGTAATTCTTTTTGCGTCAATATTTCCATTCTTTCTTTGCAAGGTTATGTCAATGTTAATTTTAGAAAACCCTGGACTTGTAATTTTGAATGAACCGTTAGAGAATTTCCCCTCAATATTAAATGTTCCGTAGCCATCGCCAGAACCTTGTTGGATTGTAATACCTGAAAGTTTTTCTGAATACTTTTGTTGTATTTGATAAAATACGGGAGATATTACTTTTTCGATTTTTTTTCTAAATTCTTGTCTAAATAACTTAAAGTTTGTGTACGCAAACTTGCCATAGCCAGTGTTAATGTTATTTATATCGACATTTAAGTCTTTTTCAATATTAATTGCTTCGTGTAATTTATTTAATGCTTCGCTAATAAGCTGTTCTCGTTTTTGGTTATAAATTTGGCAAAATCCGGCATATATACGCAAAGGGAACTGTGTAGAAATCTTATTCCATATTTTTTTAGCTGATTCCATATCTACATCAAATAAAAACAAAAAATACTTGTTAGGGGCATAATTGATTAAAATATCGTTCATTCTGATATTATTAAGAATTATTGTTTCTATGTGATTAGTTTGAAATAAAAATTTTTCTTTATCATGTGGTGATATTGCAACAAATACAGCCTTTTTCTCTTTAAGTTGTAACTTTTCCAGTTCTTTATCAATAATAAAGTTGTAGTCTAAAAAAACTTCATTTATATCAGAAATTATATTATTTTTTACTAATATATCTCTGTATCTGTTTTTTTTACTTAGTATTGAAGCCACCGTGAGGGCTGGAATTAGTTTTGCCTGCAGTTCGACATCTGATGTAAGTGGAGTAATGTAGTCAAACATTCCATATTTATAGCACTCTGTGATATATTCATAATTCTCATTAAATAAAAAAACTATTGTCGGAATTTCTCGAAATATTTTTAAAACAGCAGTTGTTTTATCGGTATCAGATTCGCTATTTATTATAATTATTGATGATTTTAACAAATGGGCGTTATTAATAACATCATCAAATGAGTACAACAAAAATTCATCACTTTTTCTTGATGCAAGTTTTTCCAGCATGAAATTAAAAAAATCTTTATCATCTGAAACCAAGACGAATTGCGTTGTCATTATATAAATACCTTAACTATGTCAATTCAGCAATTAAGAGTTCTGCTTTTTGTCTAATAACTTTTCTTAGTTCTTCGATATCACCCAAATCTAATCCCATTGTTTTTAAGAAGTCTTTATCTAAAGTATTTGGATCAAAAGCTTCCTGCATCAGTTTATCAACGAAACAAACCAAGTTGCAAGGAACAGGTATTGAAGATAGGCTAGGATTGTGGTGATATGAAATGATATTCGCCAATAAAATCGGTAACTGCCATCTTTTAGCAAGTAATGACCCTGTTCTTACGTGATCTGAGTCGAAGTATTTTTTCTCAACTTCTAAAATGTCATGGCCTTCGTTTGTTATTGCTACTACCTTATCATACATTTTAGGGTTAGTAGTATGTAAAACAATTTTTCCTACATCATGAATAAAACCGGCAATAAATGCTTCATCAGCATCCATTACTTTAGTTAATTTTGCCAGATATTCGCAACCTGCCGCAACACGCATTGAGTGTTTCCAAAGTTCTTTATCACCGGCATTGGACATCATAGGTTTCATTGCAACAGCAACGATAATGTTTTTTACCTTGACCATTCCAAGCAATGACAATGCGATACTAATTGAACTGATTTGTTGTGAAAACCCATAGTATGCAGAGTTTACGAGCGCTAATATTTTAATCGTAAGTGATTGATCATATATAACCAAATCACCAAGCTCTTTCATACTAACTGTAGGCTTTTTCATAACATTCAAAACCTTAACTATGACACTCGGCATAGCTTGAATATCTTTAATTGCGTTAACTAATTCAATGGTTTTATCCATAAATATTTCCTCATTTTATACTTGTAGATGTTTTTTTATTGATAAGAAGCTGCCAATCGCACCAAAGGCTGTTCCTATAAGCAATAATGATGTAATAACGATATTTTGTGCATAAATTGGCACCGGTATTAAGAAGAATTTGTGTGCATTAGCCAATAATCCTTGAACACCGTTTAGTGGCAATACGGCTATAATTGATGATACAAAGCCGTAAAATGCTCCTTGCATAATTAGTGGTGTTTTGATATACCAGTTACTTACGCCCATAAGCCTCATTATTTCAATTTCTTCTTTTCTTGCTTGGATTACAAGTTGAATAGTATTGTTAATAATTGTTATTGTTAAAGCTGCAGATATAATGATAACAAGTATCATTGTCGTATTAACAACGTGTGTTAATAATTGAATTTTTTTAGCTAATTCTTTTGCATAACTAATATCTTCAACACCATTAACCGGTTTTATTTGATTAAACACATCCGTGATGCTTTCCGGCTTGTCAATCCTTACTCTCAAAGTATTTGGCAGAGGGTTGGCAATATCTTGCAAGCCTAATTCTGTTTTCATACTTTGCCAAGATTCTTCTTTCGGTATTAACCTAACGGATTTAACGTGCTTAATTTCTTGAATTCTATTTTTAACAACATTCGGCTCGGCATTTTGTTTAAGATAAACTGAAATTTCTAATACATTTCCCAATTCGCTTGCAAAAGTAGAAAGCGAAAGAGTAAACCGGAATAGTACACCAAATATAGTTAAAATTGCTGCCATAGTAGTAATAATTACAAGGTTAACTATGCCTGTTCTTTTAATATCATTAACTGCTTCCATAAAGATACGATAGCCTATACGCAATTCGCAAAGCCAATCTTTAGGAAGGTGTTTTTTTACCTGTCTTTTTAATTGCTGCTTATTGTCCATAGGTACCTGCCTGCTCATCTCTAATAATTTCGCCATCATCGAGTGTCAAAACTCTTTTCCTAAATCTGTCCACTAAACAAAAATCGTGCGTAGAAACGATTACCGTAATACCTCTTTGGTTAATTTGTTCCAAAATTTGCATAACTTCCAAAGAGTTTTTAGGGTCAAGGTTACCTGTAGGTTCATCAGCAATCAATAACGGTGGCCCGTTAACCAATGCTCTTGCGATACTAACTCTTTGTTGCTCACCACCTGACAATTCAGACGGTTTAGCGTGAGCTTTATCTAACAAACCAACTACTTTTAATGCTCCTGTAACACGAGTTCTTATGTCGGCAGAACTTATACCGAGAGTTCTGATTACATAAGCAATATTATCGTAAACTGTTTGGTTTTGTAATAACTTATAATCTTGGAATACAATCCCCATACATCTTCTAAGGTTTGGTACTTTATCGGAAGGCAAATTCGCAATATTTATCCCTCCTATCAAAACTGTACCTGTTGTAGGAGTCTCTTCCTTATAAAGCATTTTTATAAGTGTTGATTTTCCGGCGCCTGAAGCTCCTGTAATAAAGACAAACTCTCCTGATAAAATATCAAGATTGATATTTTTTAATGCATAATTGTTTTTGTATTTTTTTGTTACCGATCTTAATTGAATCATAAAGCCTTAATTATCCTATTTGCGATACCTTCAGCATCAAGTCCGTAGTATTTTAATAATTCACTAGCTGTGCCACTTTGTCCGAATGTATCGTTTATACCTATTCTTAATACACGTGTCGGGTGTTTTTCTGATAAACACTCAGAAACTGCAGAACCTATGCCACCTATTATTGAATGGTTTTCTACAGTTACGACAAATCCTGTTTTTATAGCACTTTTTACTATTGTTTCAGTATCAAGTGGTTTAACAACAGGCAAACTTATAACTTCTGCGTCAATTCCTTTTGCTGATAGAATTTCTGCAGCTTTTATACTTTCTGCTAAAACATCCCCGTTTGAAACTATTGTAAGATTTTTACCCTCTTTAATAGTGTAAGCTTTAAGTGGATTAAATTTGTAATTTTGAGGATATATGTCAGGAAGATTATTTCTTGCAATTCTTATATAAACAGGGGTTTTAATACTTGCAGCATAGTCTACTGCTTGTCTGCATTCTTCACAATCGGCAGGCACAATAACCGTCATATTAGGTAAGCCACGCATTAGAGATATATCTTCCAATGCTTGGTGAGTAGCACCGTCTTCTCCAACAGTAATGCCACCGTGAGTTCCGATAATTTTTACGTTTGCGTTTTGGTAGCAAACCGACACTCTGACTTGGTCGTAAGTTCTGCCTGTTGCAAATACAGCAAATGTCGCAGCAAAAGCTGTTTTCCCTGTAAGTGCAAGCCCTGAAGCTGTTGCAATCATGCCTTGTTCTGCAATACCACAATCATAGAAGCGTTCAGGATATTCCTTCGCAAAAAATTTAGTTTGGGTAGAGGCAGATAAATCGGAGTCAAGTACAACAATATTTGAGTCTTTGGCACCTAATACAGCTAATTCTTTGCCAAAAGCTTCTCTTATAGATTTTTTATTGTCGTAATCGATTGTAATCATACAATCCTCCCCATGTGAATATTGTACCATAATTCCTCTTTTTTGCCTAATCTTTTTATTTTGTTACATTTCGGGGTGAATTGGGTAAATAAAAATTCAGGATTATAGATAGTTTCCTCTCCTGACATAGGAGAGGGAACAGAGAACGCCACCTCATCCCTACCTTGTCTTGAATTTCTTCCACGCTCACAGAGTTTCGCAATCGGAGTTGCACTCCTTTCTTGCTCAATCTGTTCGCTATCCGAGCTGAAAGCTCGTACAGAAATTCGCTCTCCCTAGGAGAAGGAGCACTAAAAGTTTGTCAAAAGTCCTTGAATTGCCAGCGTGGACATTATTTCACTTCTGCCCACCTACATACTTTATTTTACAAAGATGTTCTTCCTGTTATTCTATTGTGTTCATCAACACAGCCCCCAAATATTTTTTTGCCATTTAGGTACTTATCTTCACATCTTTTTGAACCATCAGTATATTTATTAACAGTTAATCGTTTACATTTACCTCGCTTATATGCATTAATGGCAACTTGGTCATATTTTATGCATGATTGATACATTTGTTGAGCAACTTTTGCCATAAG
>JAKSUP010000067.1 GCA_024408905.1 bacterium | reverse complement strand
ACAGTTTTTGGCGATTTTTCGTTATTAATAGAATATACGAGTGTGTACATTTTATACCCCTTTTCTCCTATATAATAACACAAAGGAGTGTGACTAAAAAATTGCCCTTTTTACATAATATTGCAGAATAAAAAAAGAAGATGTCAATTCTTTTTAGACATCCTCTTTTTATTGTTTTTTATATTGAAACATCACCACTCGGAGTATCATCGGTCGGTAAACCTAATGAAATACGCTTGTCTTTCGGGTTAAATTTAATAATTTTAGTATTAATTTTATCACCTGCTTGTAAAATTGAATTACTTGTATTTTGGTATTCTACAAGTGCTGACTGTGGTAACAATGCTTCAACTCCAGGTAATACTTCGACAAAAGCACCAAAACCTTTAATTCTTGTAATAGTACCCTCTTTAATATCACCTTCTTTTAATTCTTCTTCTGCTTTTATCCACGGATCAGGCTCCGTATTTTTCAAACTCAAACTGATTCTTTGTTTATCATAGTCAATATCAATAATCTCAACATTAATTTCTTGTCCTACTGATAATAAATCTGTCGGATGTTCAACCCATTTCCAAGAAATTTGTGAGAGTGGCAACAAGCAATCTACACCACCAACATTAACAAACGCTCCAAAATCAGTAATTCTTACAACTTCGCCCTTTACGATTTGACCAACTTCAATTTGTTCAAATACGTTTTTGCGAGTTTCTGCCATATTTGTTTCGTAAACTTTTCTGTTTGATAAAATCAAGTTATTTTGAGCTTTGTCTAAAGTCAAAATTTTGACATCAATCTTATCTCCTACTCCACAAGCTGACTCTTTTGCACACAATTGGCCTTGTGGAATAAATCCTTGAACCCCTGATACATCAACAATCAAACCACCTTTAACGGTTTGTGAGATAACAACTGCAATTGTTTCATCAGCTTCTTTAACCTTTGCAAGTTCTGCCCAGGTGTGAGCCAAGTGTACTTTTTTGTATGATAAACTAAATTTGCCGTTTTCATCGCAATCACTTGTGATAAGGAATTCATATTCAGTATTTTTTTCCAGTACTTCTTCGACACGAGCTTTTCTGTCTGTTGAAACTTCATACGCAGGAACATACGCTGTACATTTTGATCCAATGTCAACGATTGCGCCGTCAGATTCGTACGCACACACAACTCCCTTTACGATATCGCCACGTTTAAAATTGTAATCGTATTTTGCTAATAGCGATTCAAAATCTTCGTTAGAACACTCTTTTACCATAGTATTCTCCTATTCCAAATAAACACGTGCTTATTATAGCATAAAAAACACGTTTCGGCAATAGGCACGCTACTTTGAGGGATTTATCATATTTTTATATAAAGCTGTAGGCTAAAACTTTGTCTAAGTCAACATGCAACCAATCATACTGGGTTCCTGATGTACACTCTGCACCGTAAGCTTCTTCTATATTACACATAATAGCATCTGTTAAATTTATATAATATCCCTTATTGCATTCTTCACATTCATGGACATTACCGGTAATTTGATAATGGTTAGTCAAAATTATTACTCTGTTAGAATCACTTTTGTCCATAATATGTTTAAATGTTTTAATTTTATCTTCCATAAGTAAACCTCCTATATTCATATATAGGATTTTACAAATATTGATAAACAACAATTCCCCTAGTGGCTTATAAAGTCATATCTGAAAAATCTTTCGGATCATCATAGGCAAACATGTGTATAAAAGTGTATAATATTTTCGCAGAAAATCTTTTAGTTCCTATTTCCAACATAGTACGCAAAGCATCTCTGTTTGAGGTTACGTGAGTTGTTGTTCTATTGCTTGCTAAGTTATCATAATAATTTGCGACATTTATTATTTGTCCCCATTCGGAGATGTAGTCGTTTGATAAACCTTGTGGGTATCCGGAACCGTCATTATTTTCGTGGTGTTCTAATGCAACTCTTGCAATATTATCGGATAAATTCATTACATTTTTGATAATGTCATAGCCGATTTTTGTATGAGCAACAACGCTTTCTTCATTAGTTATAGTCAGAGGATCCCCTTCTGTGAGGTGAATTTTAAATTTCCCTATGTCATGTATAAATGCAGCCATTATTATCTGTTCTATATCTTGTTGTTGATATTCAAGTTTTTTTGCTATTAAACCAGCAACAATTGCAACATTTAGTGGGTGACATATTTCGTATTCACCAAGAAAGCGCATTTGTGAGCCTTTCCCCATTTTGCCATATTTTTTGAAAATGTTTTTATAAAACATATCAACTAATATATATAGTTTAACAAGCCCATCTTCATAATATTCTTGAGCAAATAAATCCATTACTTTTCGGTAAAAATATTTTATCTTAACTTGATCTTCTATTTCTAAAATTCCATCTTTGTTCACAACTGTTTCAAAATCAGACGGATCAAGTGATTCATAGGTGAATTCTGTTAAATTTTTAATCTCACCAAAATCTATCTTTTTCCCGTTAAGCCCACTAACATCATTGGAAAATTCTTCTGTATACACATTTGGATAGCTTTTAAGCATTATTAATTTGCCTGGTGTTAAGACTTCGCCGGCTGACAAAATCTTTTCGTTTGATTCGTTATACAAATCAAACGGCAATATTTTAAAAGTACTTAATTCTTTGGGTGTTACAATGCGCATAGTTCAATTATAGCATTTGGTTCTAAAATTACATACTTTATTTGGGGTAATTATCGGATACAAACTATTTTTCTTGTTCTTCTAATCTTTTTTGTCTGTAACTGTATGCAGCGTATATTACAAGCCCTATGATTAACCAAATTATGAAATACAAAGCTGATGTTGCTCTTGCATGAAATTTGCAATACATAAGTGATAAACAAGTTAAAATTCCAAGTATTGGGAACCATGGGCAGAATGGAACTTTGAATGGTCTTTCTCTGTTTGGTTCAGTTTTTCTCAAAATCAAAACTGCAATACAGATAATTATGAATGATGTAAATGTTCCGAAGTTACATAATTCTGCTGAAATATTTAAGTCCATAAACAATGCGCACACAATAACAACAAGACCTGATATCCAAGTTAAGATATGAGGAGTTTTGAATTTTTTATGTATTGCATTTAATGATTTTGGTAAAAAATTATCTCTGCTCATTGCAAACAATATTCTTGTTGTTCCGAGTTGGTAAATGAGAAGGACAGATGTTAAAGCGCATAAAGCACCGACTGAAATCAATCCTGCATACCAATGAATTCCCAAAAATCTCATAGCATGTGCCAAAGGTGCTTGCGTGTCGATTGAATTCAAAGGTACAACGCCTGTTAACACAAGAGCAGCCAAAATGTATAAAATTGTGCATATTATAAGCGTGCCTAATATTGCTATTGGCAAATCCCTCTGAGGGTTTTTAGTTTCTTCTGCTGTCGTGGAAATTGCATCAAAACCAATATATGCAAAAAAGATTACAAACGCACCTGTAAATATTCCTTCAATTCCGTTTGGAGCAAACGGTGTCCAGTTTTCAGGTTGAACGTAAAAAGCTCCGACAATTATGAATGATAAAATTATAAATAAATTTACTCCAACCATAATAGTCGCTACTTTTGTAGATTCTTTAATTCCTTTAATTAAAAGAATTGTAAGAATTAGCACTATTAAAATGGCAGGAATATTTATTGCAAAAGGTATCTCTAAACCAAAAGGAAGATTGATAAAAGGCATTTTGTCGTGTACATCCCAACCGTATTTGTTACATAATTCGTACATTGTTCTGTAGTCATTTCTTAGCCACAAAGGACAATTTACAACAAATGCAGGCAATATATGTTTAAATCCTTTTAATAATTGAACAAAATATCCTGTCCAAGCACTTGCAACAGTGATATTTCCTATTGCGTATTCAAGCATTAAAATCCAACCGACCATCCAAGCCATAAATTCACCCATTGTTGCGTATGTGTATGTATATGCACTACCTGCAACAGGTATCATAGAGGCGATTTCAGAGTATGATAGTGCTGAAAACACACTCGCAATTGCTGCCAATACCATAGAAATAACAATAGCTGAGCCTGCGCCTGCGCCATCAGAACTTCCGACAATTGCACTTCCGATTATTGTGAAAATTCCTGTTCCTACAACTGCACCAATACCAAGTACAATCAAATCAAAGACATTCAAAGTTTTACTCAAACCTGAATTTGAACCCTCATCAATTAATTCTTGAGGAGTTCTGCATTTTATTAAATTCTTGAATATCGACTGTATCTTTTCCATAATTTTATTCTTTAATATTTTGTTCTATTTCGGCTTTTCTGTTTTTTCTGTATCCGTATGCAGAATATATCAATGCACCTATTATAACCCAAACAATAAATAATTCGGTAGATAGAATTGCATCATCACCCTTTGCAATAACCATAGAAAATATCATTAAGCCACCACAGCAAATAATTCCGAGTAGTGGGAACCAAGGACAGAACGGTACTTTGAAAGGTCTTTCTCTGTCAGGATCAATTTTTCTTAAAATTAAAATTGCAACGCATACAATTATGAAAGATGTGAATGTACCTAAATTGCAAAGAGATGCTGCAACGTCTAAATCCAAGAACAATGTTCCCAAAATACCCAATAATCCGACGGCTATTGTTAAAATATGTGGTGTATTAAATTTTTTGTGTAATTTCAAAAATATTCTTGGTAAAAAATTATCTCTTGCCATTGCGTATAAAACTCTGGTAGATGCCATATGTAAAACCAATAATACAGAGGTTAATCCTGCTAAAGAACCCAAAGAGATAAAGAATGATGCAAAGTTAGCCCAGCTTTGGCCTGTCATTGACATACAATATGCCATAGGTGCTTTTAATAATCCTTCAGGTATTATGACGCCACTTGTCGGGTGCATCCCGGTTAAAACAAGAGCAACAAGAACATATACAACCGTTGTTATTGCAAGCGAACCTATTATTCCAATCGGCAAATCTTTTTGTGGGTTTTTACATTCTTCTGCTGTTGTTGCAAGAGCATCAAACCCAATATATGCAAAGAATATTATAAATGCTCCCATAAAAATTCCTTCAAAACCGTTTGGAGCAAACGGAGACCAATTTTCAGGTCTTACGAAAAATGAACCTGCAATTACAAATAAAGCTATAACGCCAAGTTTTACTGCAACCATTATTCCGGCCATTTTTGCAGAATCTTTTGACCCTTTTACTAAAATGGCAGTTGTTAAAATTATCATAAAAATAGCAGGCAAATTTATACTTATAGGTAAATTAAAAATGTGAGGGAATACGCAATTCGGGTCTATTTTTACTGCACTTCTGTAGTCATTTACTAACCAAACAGGAGGATTTACAATCCAAGCCGGAAGGACGTTAGAAAACCCTTTTAATAATTGCATAAAATGGTTTGTCCAAGCACAAGCTACGGCAATAAAACCGATTGCATATTCAAGCATCAAAATCCAACCGATTAGCCAAGCCATAAATTCGCCAAGCGTAGCAAATGTGTACATATAAGCGCCACCAGCGACAGGTATCATTGTGGCAAATTCTGTATAACAAAGTGCTGAAAAAATACAAGCTATTGCTGCAACTACCATTGAAACGATTAATGCAGGCCCTGCACCATTTTCACCGGCTGCAGCCGTTCCGACAATCGCAAAAATTCCTGAACCAATAATTGCACCTACGCCTAAAATAATTAAGTCCCACACGCCTAAAGTTTTTTCTAAACCTCCTGATTTAGCATTTTCCATAGCTTGATCAGGATTTTTTCTTTTAAGCATATTTTTACAGACATTAAAAATTAATGAGGTGTTTTGTGATTGTGCCATTTATCGCCTTTCTATTTATATTCAATAATGAGCAAGGTTATTAAAGATTTTCGGCTATGAATTCTTGCTCTTAGCTAATAATTACTTGCAGAGTGGAAAACCAAGTTTTTCACGTTGTTCAACATAAAGTTTTGCAACAGCTGATGCCATAGTTCTCACTCGTCTGATAAAGTTATTGCGCTCGTCTTTGCTAATTACTCCACGAGCATCTAAAAGGTTAAATGTGTGTGAACATTTTAATACATAATCGTATGCAGGAAGAACAAGTTCTGCTTCTATACAATTATCAACTTCTTTTTGGTATGAATCAAAAAGGCCAAATAATCTTTCTGCATCAGAATATTCAAAATTATATTTTGATTGTTCAATTTCGTTTTGAAGATATATATCGCCATATTTTAGCGTATTATTCCACATAATATCGAATACGGATTCTTTGTTTTGGATATACATGGCAATTCTTTCTAAACCATAAGTAATTTCCAAAGCAACAGGCTTAACTTCCAATCCACCGACTTGTTGGAAATATGTAAATTGAGTAATTTCCATACCGTCAAGCCAAACTTCCCAACCTACACCGGCTGCACCAAGCGTTGGTGATTCCCAGTTATCTTCAACAAATCTTACATCATGTTTTGAAAGGTCTATTCCCATAGCTTCCAAGCTTTTCAAATAAAGTTCTTGAGCATTGTCAGGTGACGGTTTCAAAATAACTTGATATTGAAAATAATGACCAAGTCTGTTTGGGTTTTCGCCATATCTTGCATCTGTCGGACGTCTGCAAGGCTCTACCATTGCTGTAGACCAAGGTTCAGGTCCTAATGCTCTCAAGAAAGTTGCAGGGTTCATTGTAGAAGCCCCTTTTTCGATGTCATAAGGTTGTTGAATTATGCAACCATATTCTGACCAAAATCTTGATAAATTTAAAATTAAGTCTTGAAAATTTAAAATCATTTCTATTCCAACATTGTACTTTTTACACTTATTCAATATTACAGGAAATTCATAAAATAATCAAACGATTTTAAACTTAATTAAACACAATGTTAAGTTTTGTAAAGATATTAAACCTTTGTGAAATCATGGTTTTTAGAATGTTTTTATATACATGTAAGATAAGTAAGAAGAGTATAAAATGGTTCATTATCACTACGAAAAATTTAGCACAGGCAAATCTACAGTCGACAAATCAAAGACTGCAGGTCTTGCTTATAAAAAATCAGAAACAAAAACTAATGTAAAAATAAATAATATTCAAGAGAATAAATGTGGTAATCTTTTGAACAATCCGTTAGTTGCTTCTATT
>JAKSUP010000066.1 GCA_024408905.1 bacterium | reverse complement strand
AATATTCTTTGCATCATCCATATTGATTGCAGTTTTTCCACCAACAGATGAATCTACCATTGATAATAATGTGGTCGGAACTTGGATATAGTTAATTCCACGCATATAAGTAGACGCTGCAAATCCTGTTATATCCCCAACAACTCCACCACCTATTGCAACCATAACATCGTTTCTGGTCAAATTAAGTTTAGCTGCACACGCCAATATTTTTTGATAATTTTTGAAATTTTTTTGTCTCTCACCATCTTTTAGTATAAAAACATTTTGATTATTAAGCCCCAAAGCCTCTGAATAAAGCTTGTATACTTTTTTAGACACAACGTACAAGCATTTTCTTTCACCTATTTGAAAGTTTAGCTCTGATGCCAATTTCATAACATCTTCGACAGTTATTTTTATTGTATAAGATTTGCTTCCACTTTCGGGAGTGACATTAATTGTTTGTATCATCAATAAATTCCAAAATATTCTTAATAATTTCTTCTTTGCTCAAATTACTTGTATCAATCGTAAAATGAGCCTTTTGATAGTTAGCTTCTCGTTTTTGTAAAAGATTTTTTAAAACTTCTTTTGGATTATCAGCCTGCAAAAGCGGTCTTGTAAAATCTTCTGACAATCTATAATATAATACATCAAGGTCAGATTTCAAATAAATAACTTTCCCGAAATTCAAAAGTCTCCCTCTTGAATCAGGATTTTCAAAGGCCCCACCACCAACAGATATTACACGTCTTGTGCCTGTACATACGAGTTTTATTGTGTCATATTCTAACTTTCTAAAAAAATCTTCAGAATGTTTTTTGAATATTTCAGAAATAGATATTCCTTCTGTCTTTTCAATTATGCTGTCAGTATCATAAAATGTATAGCCATCCAAAGTGTCAGCTAACATACTTCCAATAGTTGATTTTCCACTTGCCGGCATTCCGACAAGAATAATATTAGACTCCATAGTGCGCCTTCATCTCTACGAAATTGTCACCACCGATTTTGGCTAAGAACTCGTCCACCAATATTATCGCAACCCTTGCTTCTGCTACTACTGAACAAGCAGGTACTGCACAGGTATCTGAACGCTCAAAATGTGCATTAGAAGGTGACATGTTTTTTAAATCTACCGTTGCTAAAGATTTACGCATTGTAGGAATTGGCTTCATAGTTCCTCTAACAACCAGAGATTCACCATTTGTAATTCCACCTTCAATCCCACCGGCATTATTAGTTTGACGATAAACAGACTTGTCCTTTGCAACAAAAATTTCATCATGCATCTGTGAACCAAATAAATTTGCAGCTTCTACACCGGCTCCAACCTCAACTGCTTTCACAGCAGGAATACTCATTATTGCTTGAGCAATTCTTCCGTCAAGAGCTTCGTCCCACTGTACATAAGAACCTAAACCAACAGGTAAATTGCCAAATATAACCTCAAACTTTCCACCCAACGTATCACCCTCTTCGGCTGCTTTATCAATAGCAATTCGCATTCTATCTGATGTCATTTCGTCAGCACAATGCACGTCTGAAGCTTCTGCCTTTTGCTTGATTAATGTATAAGTCTTAGGATAAAAATCCAGCTTCACATTCCCAATCTGTACAACATGAGAAAAACCTACGATATTAAATTCTTTTAATATTTGTTTTGCTACAGAGCCAACTGCAACTTCAATCGCAGTTTTTCTTGCACTTGAACGCTCCAAAACATCTCTTAAATCTTTCAAATTATATTTAATAGAACCTGCATAATCAGCATGCCCCGGTCTTACTCTGGTAAAAGAGCGTTCCTCAATTTTTTTTAAGGCTTCTTCTGTTGGATAATCATAATCTTGAACAGCCATAACATCTTCCCAATTTGCATAATCATTATTTTTAATTTCCAAACAAATTGGGGCGCCTGTTGATTTACCTAAACGAACACCGGATTTAATTTCAACTTTATCGTTCTCAATTTTCATTCTGTCGCCACGGCCATAACCACCTTGACGGCGTGCTAAATCAGCATTAATTACAGCTTCTTTTATTCTAATACCAGCCGGAACACCCTCTATAATGGCAGTCAGACACTTGCCATGGCTTTCTCCTGATGTTAAAAATCTAAAACGTTTCATAGTCATGATTCTATTATATTAAATAAATGTCTTAATACAACAATGCACAACTCTTAGTTGCGCATTGTTTACTAAAATTAAAATATTCACTCTATAAATCAGATTTATCAGGTGACAATTTAACGTCATGATGAATTCTGTCATATTCATCTTGCGCCGGATCTATGTAAGCGTATATAAACTTACAAGCCTTTACAAATTTATTCTGAGACTTTTCGTACAAAGGTTCTACCGGTTTTGAAGTTGCTCTGTTTTTTGTAACAAAAACATCTTCAGCAAATGCTTGTGAATACCCTGAATTGATGATTGCTTCAGGTTCTGTCATTTCTTCAACTGTAATTGACGCCATTGTCGGAACAGCAAATAAAACTGTTATAACTGCTAATAATAAATTTCTTTTCATAACACCCATTCTTACTTATCTAAACTATATGTTTTCATTATAATATTTTCTAATGAATTAATCAAGTCCGATTCAGGAACTCTTGCAATAATTTCACCTTTTTGAAAAATATACCCTTCTTTAATCGCTCCTGCAATACCAAAATCAGCATGTTTAGCTTCTCCTGGGCCATTCACAGGACATCCCATAACTGCAATCGTTATTGGCAAATCTAAGTTTTTAAATCTTTCGTCAACCTTTTTTGCTAAACCGATTAAATCTATTTGAGTTCGTCCACAAGTTGGACATGAAACAAAATTAATACCACGTTTCCTTAACCCGAGAGATTTAAGAATTCCAAAACCTGCTTCTACTTCTTCAACAGGATCCTCAGTTAAAGAAACTCTTATCGTATCTCCTATTCCTTCGCTCAAAAGAGTGCCTATTCCAACAGATGATTTAATCAAACCTGATTTTAGCGTACCTGCTTCGGTTACTCCCAAGTGCAAAGGATACTCAACAGTTTTAGCCATTTCTCGGTATGCTTCAATTGTAGTTAAAACATCTGAGGATTTGAGAGAAATTTTTATGTCATAAAAATTCAAGTCTTCTAATATTTCAATGTGTCTTAATGCACTTTTTACCATTTTCGCAGAAAGAGGAATATCCATTTGAGCAAATTCTTTTTCCAAAGAACCTGCATTAATACCAATTCTTATCGGCACATTATGACTTTTTGCTGCTTCAACAACTTTAATTGTATGCTCTTTCTTTCCGATATTTCCCGGATTTATACGAAGGGCATGAACACCATTTTCAATACATTGTAATGCCAATCTGTAATCAAAATGAATGTCAGCCACTATAGGAATTTGTGATTTTGCAACAATGTCTTTTATTGCAGATGCAGCATCTTTATTTAATACTGCTAACCTCGCAATTTCGCATCCTGCTGCAGCCATTTTCCCGATTTGTTCAAGAGTCGCCTCGACATCTCTCGTATCGGTATTGCACATGGATTGCACACTAATTGGAGCATCTCCACCTATCTTTACATTACCTATTGAAATTTGTTTAGATTTTCTTCTGTTTATCATAATATAATAATTATATTACGAAATTTTTGCTATAGTAATATAGCTCAAGGAGAAATTTTATGAAATTTGCAGTTATATCTGATATTCATGGAAATATGGAAGCTCTCAATGCTGTAATGGAAAACATTGAAAAAAGTAATTGCGAAAAAATATTTGCACTCGGAGATTACGCAATGGCCGGAGCAGAACCTGATGTTGCAATTGATTGGATTATGGAAAACCAAGCAAAGAAAAATTTAACTTTAATTCAAGGTAATACTGATAAAATGATTGTTGAATATTCTCCAACTCTATACGAAGACTTAAAAGAAAACAGCCCTGTCATGGCAGAAGCATTGAGATACGATTATCAAAATATAAACCCTATTCAAAGAGCATTTTTAAAAGATTTACCTCCTCAGGCAGAAGCAGAAATTCAAGGGGTTAAATTTTTATTTGTTCATGGTTCCCCAAGAAGAAACAATGAAGATATAATGCCTGACACTCCAATCGAAGAAGTTCAAAAAATGGTAGAAGGTATAAATGCAAATATAGTTTTATGTGGGCACACACATATACCTTGTGGCTTTCAAACAAATAAGCAACAAACAGTTGTTAATGTCGGTAGTGTAGGACGTTCAATGTTTGAAGACGGGAAAGCATGCTATCTTGAAATAACTGTACACAACGGACAGTGCCTTTTTGAACATAAATTTATTGAATATGACAGAGAAACTACCGTCGCAAAGTTGAAGAAACGCAAATTTGTCGGCGTTGAAAAAATCATCTCAGCAATTTTAAAACCGGAAGAAAGACATTTTTAACAATTGTAGTTTTGTTAAAAGCAGCTAAAATGTTGGGTTTCACCCAACCTACTACGACTACAACGGTCATTGCGAGTGAAGCGAGGCAATCCATTTGAAGGCGCTAAGATACTATGATGCTATGGCACTAAGAAGTTACGGTATTGTCGTTTGGGCATACTTGCCCAACAAAGCAAATTGTCATTGTAAGCGAAGCGTGGCAATCTATTTTGGTACCGTTGTCATTGTGAACGTAGTGAAGCAATCTCATTCAGTGGATTGCTTCGTCGTTGAACTCCTCGTAATAACAAGAAATTAGGGTATGCTTTAGCATACCCTAATTATATCTTTATTTCGATAGACTAAAGTCTAAACTACCAACTACTCCTCTCCGAGGGTGAGGATAGAATTTTGCAAAACTTGTTTTGCTAAAATTCTTGGTGAGGGTTCTGCGATTTGCAGTTTAGTTAACCATTTTGGTAGACTAAAGTCTATCCTACAAGACTGTAGTATTCGTTATTGTTGGGTTTCACCCAACCTACTACTACGACTACTGCTTGATTTATAACAATTTTTTAACAATCAAGAGAAATATTTACATCCTAATGAGTGCATTTGTCAACATCAACTAAAGCTTTAAGTTTTCCCCAAATTTCTTCAGGACATTGTCTTCTTCCAAATATAGAATTGTCTTGCATCATAGCATAAGTTGTTCCATCTTTTCGTAAATTTCCCCAGTATTCAGTTCTTGTATAATCATCAATTATTGTTTTGTTCCCGTAGGCTACATCTTTTATACGAATTTGCATTTTCTTTAATGCTTCAAATTCTTCATTAGTTATTCCTCTATAACCATCTTTGGTTAACTCGCGAGGACAAACACCAATTTGAACTCTGCCATTATCAAATCCTGTTTCTCTAAAGTATCTTTGACCAGTTAATCTATGTGTAAGTTCTTCTCCAATATTTTTGTTAAATTTTCTAGAAAAAGCACTAACTGCTTTTGGTTTTCCTATTGTAGCTACTTTTGTTGTAGCTAATTTTGTAAATAAACTAACTGTGCCTGCCATAATTAAATCTCCTTATCTTTTTTACTATTAACTATTTTAGAAATTAATTTCCCCTTACACATATAAAGCATTTCGGAATTAAAAAATTGCCAAACGCAGACACAGTAAGCCTCATATCATATCATATCATATCATATAGCAGATTTTACAGGGGTTTCAGCCTTGTCGCAACCCCTAAAAATTCGTCTTTACAATCTGTTACATTTACCCCTAAATTTACCCCTAAATTTACCCTAACGTTCACCCCAAATCAATCAATATTTTCATATTTTCTTGATTTTGAGTTGAAAGCCTTAATTTTGTAATGATTTTTATAAACCATAACCTTTATTGAATTGTCTTTATCTGTTCGTAGAATTTTGGATTTTTCAAGCAATTTTAACGTATACAAATTGGGGTGTCCGAATTTGTTTTCACCAACAGATACTATTGAATATTTTGGATTAATATATTGAACAATTTCCTTATTCAATACATTAGACGCTCCGTGATGAGGGATTTTTAAAACATCTATGTTTTGAGGAAAATGATTTAACAAAGGTCTTAATGCACTTATCCCTGCATCACCGGTAAATAACATAGAAAAATTATTATATTTTAATAATGTAATAATTGATTTATTATTATCGCCCTTAATGTCGCTTAGCAAATAATTGGTTAATTTTAAACCGTCTTTATCATAAATTATTTCATTGTTTTTAGCCAAAACGACTTTGACTCCTGTGTCATTTGCTTTGGAATAAATCGATTTTGCCAAATTTGACATATTGTTTTCGTCATTAACATACAATCTGTCGACTTTCAGACCACTCATCAAATCTAAAGCTCCACCACAGTGATCATTGTCAAAATGAGTTATAATTATAGAATTAATATGCTTAATACCGTTATCTTTAAAATATTTAAGCATAATAATTTCTGCCTGAGATTTCCCACCGTTATAGCCGGATTTTCCTGTATCAATCATAATATACTCATTTTGTGGAGTTTTTAAAAGAAAACAATCTGCATTACCAACATCAAACGCTGTAATTTCTAAATTAGAATTTTTAATCGGAATTAATGTTATCATCCATATAAAAACCAATATCAATAAAGTTGTAACAATTCTTTTAAGATATTTTTCCCGTATTTCTTTATAAAAAGTTGATACCACAAGTAAAAGAATTGCATAATACAAAATTATTTGAAATATGTTAGGATGTGTTGTTTGAATTGCAGAATGTGGCAAATGGCCCCAAAAATCAGAAATATTTACCAATAATGAAAGCAACGGATTTAAGATAAAATCAAACACCATACATACAAAATGCGAAATTGGTGATATCAGACACAACAAAGAACTAATAAATCCACCAAAACTTATCACAAACAAAATCGGTACACTCATAATATTTGCAAATATCGAATAAAGACTTATATTATTAAAATAAAATATCTGCAAAGGAATTACCCATAATTGTGCAAAAAACGGTATTGCAACAGCGCCAATAACCCCATTAATAATTTTCGAATTTGATTTTAGTAACAAGGGAGTCATAACAAGTAAGCCAAATGTTACAATAAAAGATAGTTGAAATCCAACATCATTAACATACATTGGATTATAAAGGAGCATTAATAACGCAACAAAAAACAATAAGGCAACACTATTTGCCTCTCTGTCAATCAATTTCCCAACGAGAACAAATATTAACATAAATGCTGCTC
>JAKSUP010000065.1 GCA_024408905.1 bacterium | reverse complement strand
GTCCGAATTATCAAATAAGAGAATTTGCTCAACGCGCTGCAATAAATCAACCACTTCAGGGAAGTGCAGCTGATTTAATCAAGATGGCGATGATAGAAGTTGATAAAAAATTAACTGAAAAATCTTTAAAGACCAAAATGATTATGCAGGTGCACGACGAACTTGTATTCGAAGTTCCTGATGAAGAATTGGAACTTGTTAAGCAGCTTGTAAAAGAAGCTATGGAATTAAACCAACCATTAAATGTTCCTCTTGAACTTGATATTAACTGTGGAACCTCTTGGAAAGAGGGGGGGTAAATAGGGGTAAACTGGGGTTAATAGGGATAATAATCTGCAAATCACAGATATACCACTGTCCTTCCGTAAAATAGGAGACAGACTGTTTTATATCTAACAAAATTGATTGTTGTAATTTATTTTTGAGTTATAACGCTATCGCATACGTTGGTTTGAGGGATAAAATTATCTTCTTCCAAATTCGCCTCTTTAACTATTTTTGCACGTTTTTTGCGATAAAGCATATCCACAAAAGCCTCTAATCTGGTTACAAAACCTGCTTCTCCGGTGTGTTCATCAATAGTAAGAGATAGCATAGGTTTATTGGAGTCTTTGGCTTTTCTTGTAATACTCTCTATCATCAATGAATCAGGCCCACATCCAAAAGCATTAAGTGTAATTATTCCGTCAATTTTATTATCTTTTAAATAGTGCCCGGCTGCACCAACCATTTCATCACTATTTGCCCAATATTTATGTTGTCCTATTGATGCAATTCCTTCTGTCATTTGTTCCGGTGTTAGTTGAAGTGCTGTAAACACTTTGACATCCATTTTTTCAAGCTTATCAAAAATCTTCATACAGGCACGTTCGTCATAAATATTGTATCCATGAGCCACAAGTGCAACATTTATCGGGAATTCTTTAGACTCTGTTTCTACCAAAATTTTCCCTTCTATTGCATTTTTTAGTGCTTTTTTATATGTCACACCGGAACGCATCATAACATTAAAGTTGTTATAAACCTTCCAGCCTTGTTTTGAGGCTTCTTTGATTTTATCTTTATCAGTTATTCCAAATGGCTTGACGGCTTCTGCCAAGAATTCATACAAACCTTGGTTCTTTGCTGATTTGTCAAGAGTAGCTTCTACCATTGTAAAATCACCTTTTACAACATTTCTGACTAAATCCGGCAACCCTCTGATTTTTGAACAATTGTATACTTTAGGTGCAATTGATTGCAAAGACGGAACAAAAATATTTTTTACACCTTTTTTTAATAAATTTAAAATGTGACCAAGATAGATTTTTATAGGCAGACAAGTTTCTGTAACAACTAAAGAAGACCCTTCAGACATTGTTTGCTTGGTTGTCGGGTCAGATAATACAATTTTAAATCCAAGTGCATTAAAAAACCCATACCAAAAAGGGTAGTTTCCATAATATGACATTCCTCTGGGAATACCTATGACTAATTCTTTTTCGTCTGCCATTATTTTGTCCTTCGCCTAGTTGCATAACTATTCTATACCGAAAAATATGTTTTGTATACTAACTATAATTCAATATTTAACTATTATGTTAATAAAAATTAACATATACGTAAAATTAGGCAATTTCTGTTGAAGAAATGTTTTTAATATTACAGGTAGAAGTGTTATGTACGTACAATCTTTATCAACAAATGATTATAGTGTGTCTATGTGTGCAGCTCCAAAAGATGGGAGTGGGCGCATAAAGAAACTTTTGCAAAAAATCTTGGATAAAGTCCCTTCTGCCACATTCGAGGACGGTAAGAAGAAAGTCGAATGGTGGGAAAAAAGCAATAAAGTAATTGCTCATCCTGCTGTTAACAGGTTAATTATGGGTGGTGGTGCCTTAGCATTCCAGCCTGCAATTGACAAGTTTAATCACAGAGTTGATGAGGAAACTCGTGAAGTTGCGAAAAACAGAACAATTGCTAAAATTATTGCAGGTACTTTTGTGGGTATTTTTGTTGCCAGAGGTCCAGCGTATACGCTTGTTAATAAAATGACGCAAATCAACGGAAAATCAAAATTTAGTAAAATGCTTTTGCCAAATCATAATAAAGATATGATGAAGGTTTTGAGTACCGTCAAGGAGTCATTGAGTAATTACAAACTTGCTTGGTCAACATTTATTGCTTTAGGGATAATGGTGTTTACAAACTTTTTATTAGATGCTCCGTTAACTAAATACCTTACTAACAAGTTTAACGCTAACAGTAAATTGTTAAATGCAAAAAAAGAGGAGGTAAATGATGTCATTTAATCCTTTTGAATTTGCAAAAGAATTTATATTTAAGCATTACCACCAAGATACTGCTAAGATGTTAATATGGACAGGTGTAACCGGTTACGTTTTGTCTTCAGCTGCTCAAGTCTGTGCAATTTTGTTTAACAGTAAAATAGATGATAAAACAAAGAGTTTCTTATTGCCTCAAGAATGTATGGATGCTTTGGCTAACATTGTAACATTTGTATCTGTAACGACATTAACTAAACATGGTGTTGCTAAACTATATCAAACAGGGAAATGGGCTCCTAAAAGCGTAAAAAAATGCTTAGAAAGTATCCCAAAATTTAAAAATGATATAGGTAAATTAAATCTTAATTTGGATAAAGAACTTGTAGCAGCCAAGTTACCGGAAAAATTTAAAGATGTTCCTGAAATCTATAAAGCTTGCAAATCAAAGGGAACTACTGTTGCTACAATACTCGCGGGTATTGTATCTTCAAGTATAATTACACCTTTGATAAGAAATAAACTTGCATCAAAAGCACAAAAGAATTTCATAAATTATAAGAAGGAAACTTCTCCAAAAATTGAGGAAAAGCAGCCTCAACCTACATTCAAATCTTTGCACTATGATTTATATCAAGCTCACTCTTCAAGTGGATTAAAAATTTAATTGCCAAGTAATTAAGATTTCGTTAAAATTAAAATATATGTGAGGAGATATAGATTATGGATTTTGAGTATGGAATAATTGGGGGTGGCCCTGCAGGATATACTTCCGGCATGATGTTAGCAAAACAAGGTCATAGCGTTGTGTTATTTGAAAAAAACGAACTGGGTGGAACTTGTTTAAATAAAGGATGTATTCCAACGAAATCATTAATACATTCCTCTGAAGTCTATAATGGGTTAATAAATTCTGCAAATATCGGAGTTGATTTAACTATTAACAATTTCGATTTCGCTAAAGTTGCAGAGAAACGAGATAATACGGTTTCAAAAATTAGAAAAAGTTTGGAACTCGCTGTTAAAAATTCCGGTGTAAATGTTATTTACGCTGAGGCTGATATAAAAGATAAAAATACTATAGTTGCTGATGGAAATGAATATAAAGTAAATAATATAATTGTTGCAACAGGTTCAAAGCCAAGAGAAGTAAAGGGATTAGAATTTGATGGTAAGTTTATATTGAGTTCTGATGATGTTCTTAAATTGGATACATTGCCAAAAACGGTATTGATAATAGGTTCAGGTGCAATAGGAATAGAATGGGCAAGAATATTTTCTAATTTTGGTGTTGAAGTAACTGTTGTTGAAATGGCAGAACATCTTATTCCGAATGCTGATATAGAGGTTTCCAAAAGAATTGAAAGAATATTTAAGCAGAAAAAAATTAAATTTTATACGGGTAATTGTATAGAAAAAATTGAAGAAAAGGCTGTTACATTAAAATCCGGCGAAACGATTTTGCCTGATTTTATATTGTCTGCAGTTGGCAGAGTTCCGATTAATGTTGATATAAATGATGTAAAAAAACTTGGTGATGCTTGTGGCGAAATCCAGTTAGCGCATTATGCAATACAACAGGCGAAAGAGTATGTACTGGGTTCAAAATGTGATAGAAATCTTATCCCAGCTGTTATATATGGTGAACCGGAAATTGCTTGGGTAGGTTTAAGAGAACAAGATTGTGATGAAACTTATACCAAAATTACAATGCCGATTTCAGCACTCGGAAAATCTTGGTGTGATGATTCAACCGAGGGCTTTATAAAAATAGTTACTAAAGATGACAAAATTGTTGGTGCGCATATTGTATCAAAGGAGGCATCTGCTATAATCCAGCAAATTGTTATTGCTATGCAAAATGATATTTCCGTAAACGATTTAAAAGAAATATGTTATGCTCATCCGACATACTCTGAAGGCATTTTTGAAACTCTTATGAGAATATAACAATGCAAAAAAAAACCTTTCTGAAAGAAAGGCTTCGGAATTTTTTGTTACTTAATTCCTCATGTAGAAGGTTAGTGTGTAGGTTGTATGAAAGGTAGTGTAATGTGTTTCGTGTTTATTTAATGCTTACATATATATAAAGTATTTTTGATATGCAAAATTGCAGTAAATAGTATATATTGTTACAAAACTTTACACAAATAATTAGCAAAAAGAAACTCCTGTTTTTCAACAGAAGTTTCTTTTTTTATAATGTACTATATTACTCTTTTAAGAATGATTCATAGTTTCTCGCAAGTAAGTGGGTTCTGACTTGGTTTATTAAATCAAGTGCAACACCAACCATGATTATCAGAGATGTTGCTCCGATACCTTGTATAGTTGTTATACCTGTTAAATGTGTTGCGAAAGAAGGCACCAATGCAATTAAACCTAAACCTAAAGCACCGATAAATGTTGTCTTTGTTAAAATTTTATCTAACGCTTCAGCCGTAGGTCTGCCCGGTTTTACACCAGGTATTGATGAACCATATTTTTTCAAGTTGTCTGCAATTTCTTTTGGCTGCATATTAGGCATAATTGAAGCATAAAAGAATGTCAGAACAACAATCATAAGAAAATAGATTACATAGTATGTCAGACCTGAAGGACTAAAAATACCATTTAAGAAAGTTATGGTATTTGATAAAAATCCTTCCGGTAAGTTTGCATGTCCTACCAAACTTAAAACTGTAGACGGGAATAACAAAATTGCAACAGCAAAGATGATAGGCATAACGCCACCAGGGTTAAGTTTGAATGGAATAAATGTGTTTACACCACCATAAACTTTATTTCCAACTTGGCGTTTAGGATTTACAATAATAACCTTCCTGATAGCTTCTTGCATTATAACAATGAAAATCATTGTAGCAAAGAAGATTGCCAATAACAGTGCCAAATTCCAAGCTAAGCTTGGTTGATTGGATATTAAATCATGAGTTCTTCCTGCGTATAGAGGAATACCGGTTAATATGCCGGCAAAAATGATTAATGAACCACCGTTGCCTATCCCCTTTTCTGTTATCAATTCTGACATCCACATAACGAGCATTGAGCCTGCTGTCAGGGTCATAATTGATGAAACATAGAACATTGCATGATTTACTCCCGGCAATATTGCACTTTGTGCGTGAGCAAGATAAACCATAAATATTATAGCTTGAAATGCTGCTAAAATTGCCGTAAATACACGTGTATATTGCGAAAGTTTTCTTCTTCCGGCTTCGCCTTCTTCTTTTTGCAGTTTTTCCAAAGATGGAATAATAACTGCCATCAATTGCATAATAATTGATGATGTGATATATGGCCCAATTCCTAATGCAAATATAGAAACTCTACCAAGTGCGCCACCTGAAAATAAATCCAGAAAGCCAAGAAGGTTTCCGTCCAGTATTTTTGTAAAAAGTTCAGAATTAATACCATACAGTGGTAAATGAGCTCCAATTCTAAATGCAACAAGCATTGCGAAGGTGAATATTAATTTTTCCTTCAAACCGGATGCATTCCACATTGACATTAAATCTGCCGTTGTAGGAATTCTCATTCCTGAATTTAATCCTGCCATTATGCTAATTCAACCTTTCCGCCTGCTGCTTCAATTTTTGCTTTTGCTGATGGAGAAACATAATCAGCTACAACTGTGATAGCTTTTTTAATTTCGCCGTTGCCTAAAACTCTTAATCCGTCACAAGAAGGGTGAACTTTTTTAAGTTCTTTAAGAGTAGCTAAACTAACTTCTTTAAGTTTCAAAGCTTCAAGTCTGCCAACATTGATTTCTGCATAATTTCTAGGATTGATAAGCTTGAATCCTTTTAATTTAGGCAATCTTCTGTAAGCCGGCATTTGGCCGCCTTCAAAACCTCTTTTTGATGATTGGCCTGATCTTTGACCTTCACCATTGTTCCCACGGCAAGATGTTTTACCATGCCCTGATGAACGGCCACGACCTACTCTTTTTCCTTTTGATGTTGAACCTTCAGCAGGTTTTAAATCTTCTAATGTTATATTACTCATTTTTCTTTTCCTTTTCTGCCTTGCGCAGTCATAAATAACTACTCGGCTACTTAACTAAATGTACTACTGTTCTGTAACTTCTACTAAGTGAGAAATTTTGTTTGCCATACCCATAATTGTTGCTGATGCATTGTGTTCAACAACTTGGTTAAGTTTTTTCAATCCTAAAGATTGAGCAACTTTGCGTTGTGTTTCAGAACATCCGATTAAACTTCTAACGAGTTTAATTTGAACTCTTTTTTCTTTTGTTTTTGCCATTTTTATATTCCTTTTTTATAAATAATTATTTCACTTCAAATCTTAACTGCTATAGCCGATTAGTTTAATAATTCAGCCATTGATAAACCACGTTTTTTAGCTACTTCGTTAAATGGTTTTAATGATTTTAAAGCATTTAATGTAGCATTTGCAGCGTTAAGAGGAGATTTTGAACCTAAAGATTTTGAAAGAATATTTTCAATACCTGCAAGTTCTAATACAGGACGAACAGCTCCACCTGCGATAATACCCGTACCTTGAGAAGCCGGTCTTAACATAACTTCACCTGCTCCTGATCTTCCTGTTATAGGATGAGGAATTGTAGTTTTGAATATAGGAACTGTGATAAGGTTCTTTCTTCCGTCTGCAATAGCTTTTTGGATAGCAATAATAACTTCGGCAGCCTTAGCGCAACCAATACCAACTTGTCCTTTTTTGTTACCAACGATAACGATAGCTCTAAAACTTAATTTTTTACCACCCTTAACAACCTTTGTTACACGGCTGATTTGAACAACTTGTTCTTTCCATTCTGACTCAGGTTTTACTTCTTGAGTTTCTACGTTTTTCTTTTTAGAGCGTTGTTTTTTTGCAGGAAGTTTTGTAACAACTTCTTCAGCTTCAGCAGCAACTTCTTCAGTAATATCTTCTACTGTTTCTTCT
>JAKSUP010000064.1 GCA_024408905.1 bacterium | reverse complement strand
AATACATCTTTTAATCCATTCAATTCATCACCAATTAGCATTTGGTTGTTATCTTTGTCCAATTTCCATATTTTATTGATTAGAGAATTATTATTTTTAATCCCCTTTAGTTTCAATAATTCTTTTACGCTAATACCGTTAACTTGTTCTGTCATGATATGTCTCCTAAATATTATTAATCCTCTTACTCATGTTAAGTACTTTTTTTTGAAAAAATTGCTACTTTTGTAAATAACTATTTACAAAAGTTAACAATTCCTCAAAAATTAAATGATAACAATGTGTCCAGACTTCTTTTTGAAAGGAGTTCGTTCTTTAGTTTTTTGTTTTTACGTTCATGTTTTGGCAAATCTATTGGGGGGATTATAGCCCAATTTGAGTTTGTCGGTTGTAATTGGTGCTTGCTTTCAAGATGCATAGGATTTGTTATATATCTTGTCAAAGCACCTAATATTGTTACTTCAGGTAACACTATAGGTTCTTCATTCATAATTCTTTTTGCCATATTTATACCTGATAGCATTCCTGTTGCGATTGATTCTGTATAACCTTCTGTTCCTGTTAATTGACCTGCAAAAAATAAACCTTTTCTGTCTTTTGCTTCAAGCGTCGGATTTAAAACTTTAGGACTATTAATAAATGTGTTTCTGTGCATAACACCATATCTTACGATATTTGCATTTTCTAACCCAGGAATAGATTGTACAAGTTCTTTTTGTGCGCCCCATTTAAGGTTAGTTTGAAATCCTACGAGATTAAACAGTGTTTTTGCAGCGTTATCCTGTCTTAGTTGAACAACAGCATAGTTTACAATGCCTGTCCTTTTATCAACAAGTCCTACAGGTTTCATAGGGCCAAACCTTAAGGTGTCAACACCACGTGATGCCAATACTTCTACGGGCAGGCATGATTCAAAAAACTTTGAATTTTTATCAACCTGATGCTGTTCTATGCGTGGTGCGTTAATTAATATATTATAAAAATTTTCATATTCTTCTTTATTCATAGGACAATTTATATAAGAAGCTTCCCCTTTATCATATCTTGCACCCCAAAAAGCTTTATCAAAATTAATTGAATCAACTTCTACAATTGGTGCTATTGCATCAAAGAAATGTAAATGTTCGCTTTTTGTAAATTCTAAAAGGCTTTGTGCAAGTTTATCACTTGTTAATGGACCTGACGCTATTATTACATTCCCTTCAGGAATTTCCGTAATTTCCTCTCGAATAAGTTCTATATTAGGATTTTCGTTTATTCTTTTGGTAACTTCTTTTGCGAAATCTTCTCTTGCTATAGCCAAAGCATTTCCGGCCGGAACACTATTTTCAAGGGCTATTTTTATAAGTTCTCCACCTAAAATTTCCATTTCTTTTTTTAAAAGTCCACTGGCATTTGTTATATCTAACGAGCCTAATGAATTTGAGCAGACAAATTCTGCACAATCTTCTCCAACGTGCGCCCCTGTGGTTTTCTTGGGACGCATTTCGTATAATTTTACCTTAATTCCTCTTTTTGCAAGTTGCAGGGCTGCTTCTGAACCGGCTAACCCTGCTCCTATTATTTTTACTTCTTCCATCTATTCAATTTTTCCAACTTGGTTTCTTCCGTGTTCCTTTGCATAATAAAGACTTTTATCAGCTTTTTCAATCAATTCTTGAGGAGTTTCAGCATCTTGTGGGAATGTTGCCACACCTAAGCTTATTGTAACTTTTGAGGTGTCATTTGCATTGAGTTTAAATTCTTTCTCTGCAACTGCTTTACAAATCCTGTTTGCATTGAATAAAGCATCTTCTGCGTTAGTGTTTGGAAGAATTATACTCATTTCTTCGCCACCATATCTACATACGCAATCCGTTGCTCTGGAATTCTTTTTAAGAGTTTGAGCAACTTGTCTTAAAACAGCATCGCCTGCTTGGTGTCCGTATGTATCATTAAATTTTTTGAAAAAGTCTATATCTATAATAATTAAAGAAAATGTCTGATTATAGCGTTTTGAAACTTCAATTTGCTTTCTTAAAGTATCCTGAAAATATCTGTGGTTATATAATTCAGTCAAACCGTCTATTGTAGCCAATTTGTATTGGTAATCGAAATCTTTTGATTTTAGGATATATTTTGCCAAGAATGACAATGCAAAAGCTAAAAATATTGATATCATCGGTAACACAACAGGCATCCAAATGTTATATATTTCCATCGTGTAGTAAGAAATAAACAAGTATGCGATTGTGAATAGTACGGTTGAAAGTATTGCAAAAAGAGTTGAGGTAGATAGCATTACAATAAGACCAACCAGACAAATGACACCTATTAGTATTATTAAATTAGTTATAAAATCGGTTTTATGAATGAAGTTATTATCAATAACATTATTTATAAATGTAGCGTGAATTTCTACTCCCGGATATACACCTTCTTGTACCGGAACACTTTTTGTATCGTGTAAACTCATTGCAGTTGTGCCGATGAGAATAATTTTATCTTTAAAATTAAGTCCATTTGTGCCGTTATTTATCTCATTAATAACTTTATACAAAGGGTATACGGTATGTGTGTTGCTTGGACCGTACCAATTGAGTATTGTGTCACCATTTTTTGTCAACGGAATTTTTGTATCTTTTACTAAAAGATTGCCGTTTTTATCTATAGAATAAGTGTTTGTATCTTTTTGTGTAAGGTAGTTTCCTGATACTAAAAATGATAAGTATGGATAAAAGTCATTTTTGTACATCATAATAGGTGCAACATTTCGTATGATTCCATCGCTATTTCTAATTACGCTAGTGAGACCAACGTGGACATTTCCGTTAATTAATTCCGGCAAAATTGCACGGCAGTTAGTAAATTCATATTTTTTTGAGAAATCAATTTTAGAATTATTATTTATATTTATATTTATTTTTAGTCTTTCGGGTAAATCAACAGGTTTTCTTATTTCAGCAGACTGGGTATCGAAATTCATGCCGGTATAAATATTGTTATATTTATTCATTGCTTCAATAAGTTCTTTATCTGAACTTTCTGATGCTCTCATTGATTTTATAAACATTAAGTCGAATATAATTGCTTGTGGTTTTGATTTTTCAAGGTGGTTTATTATATCAGCGTATACGTTTCTTGGGATTGGCCATTCGCCGTATTTATCCCATAAATATTCAAAACTCGCATCATCTATTGCGAGAATGACAATATCCTTGTTTGGAACAGGCTGTTTATGCAACACTCTTATGGATTGTCTGTAATCAAAACTCCTATTTTCTGCAACTTCAAAAAATGATAGCATAACATTTCTTAGAGTTTTGTTGTTATTTAGTAAAATAAAACCCACTAATAACACGGCAAGTACTAAAAGTAGGTATGTTCCATAGGTAAACCATTTTGTTTGTATAAGTTTTTTCATCATATTTCCCCCAGAATACTATATTTTTGTTGGCGTGTATCTCATTTTGATATTACTGTGCTTTCCTGTTTTACAAGCCAACTCTTGTTCTATTATTAGGTTGTTCAACTTTAATATTTCAAGTGTTTGAACAAGTCCTGTCGGATTTAGTAAGTATTTCAACAAACATTCCTCATGTAAATTCATATTACCACCTCGATTAGCTAATATCTACTACGGCAAAAATTTGACATTTCTTTAGAATTCATTAAAAACGATAGTACAAACAGATGATTTTTTATAAAAAAACTAAAAAAATCCTTAATCAGGTCGATAAATTTACTACTAATATATAAAGGCGGTGAATATGTTAAACGGTTTTTATCCACAATATGACTTGGAAGCAAGAATTCAACACTCAAAAATTGATTCTTGGGGTTACAATATGCCATCAGCAAGGATGAATAGAGTGGAAGAACCTTCTACGGCAGATTTTTCGAGTGTTATGTCAGGACTTGTAGAAAATCTGAACACACAAATGAATGCACCTGATAATCTGTTAAAAGACGCTATGATGGGGTCTGAAAACGTCGATATTCATGATGTTATGACAGCAATGTCAAAAGCAGAACTTTCAATTTCAGTTGCAACTACTGTGACAGGAAAAGTCATCCAAGCGTATGATAAAATTATGCAATTACAGATTTAGTATTCTCATAAACGGTTAAAATGTGTATAATAATATAGGGAAGGATATATGGATTTTCAAAAACTACTGGAAAATAAAGTTTTGTTAGCCTCAATAATAGGTGGGGTGGTTCTGCTGCTCCTGATTTTTATTATTTGTGGCGCAGTTGCCAATTCTTCCAAAAAAAATGAACCGATTGATGTAAGTAATGAGCCATTGAGAGAAGATGTAGATTTACTTACTACTGATAATTTAGGTAAAGCCCTTGAAATTCAAGCTTTGTTAGCGAGAAATAATATAGTTGCAGCACGTGCTGTTGACGGCACAAAATCCGTTTTGAAACTTAAAAAAGGTGATTGTACCCCCGGAATGCACAAATGCACGACCGAACAACGTGACAGAGCAATTATGGTTATCGTAGAAAGTGGATTATATGACCAAAATGTAGGTTTAGAAGTTTTTGATAAAGGTGATTTTACTTCAACAAAAGAAGACAAGAGAATAAGACTTGTTCGTGCTATGAACGGCGAACTTTCTCGTTTAATTAAGAGAATTGACGGCATTGAAAATGCTTCTGTATTTATTTCAATTCCTGAACAAACAATGTTTTCATCAATGCAAAAACCGGTTACTGCTACTGTTCAATTAACGGTTGCAGTTGGTCAAACTTTGAATATGGGTACAATCAAAGCCGTATCTAATTTGTTATTAGGTAGTGTGTCAGGCTTAACTTCCGAAAATATTTCAATAACGGACACAAATGGTCACGTATACAACAGTCTTGTGAATGCACAATCTGAAATGCTTCAAAGGTTGCAAGAAAATGATAAATATATGCAGGAAAAAGTTCAAGCTCAATTGAACAGATTAATTGGTTCCGGCAAATATGTTGCAACTGTCAGCACTTTCCTAAAACAAGCTCCTGTTGAAAGATTTACTATATCTTATGATCCTGAAAGCAAAACTGCTGTTAACGAACAAACTTTCTCAGAAGGTTTGGGAGATCAAACGCAGGATGTTAATAAAAATACAAATGCAGTAAGTGTATATCTACCAAACGGATTGCCTGCAGGAAGTTCTGATTCTTCTCAAAACAGAAGTTATTCAAGAACTGCAAGAGAAACTCAATATGGTGTGACAAAAGTTCAAACTAATGAATACATGTCACCGGGGGTATTGGAAGAAATTTCAATTGCCGTAACTCTTGAAAAAGATGCTTTGCCTGTAGAATTGACTCTTGAAGAATTAAAAGAGTTGGTTGCTCACGCAGCAAGCCCAAAAGCTACTGCCGATAATGTAACAATTGCGTTTGCAGAATCCTTAGATCCGTTTATGGCAGGTGATAAAAATGTAAAAGCACCTATTAAGGCTGAACATGGTAATCCTTGGTGGCTGGCAATTGCTCTGATTGTTTGTGGATTATTCTTCGGACATAAAGTGCTTACTCAAAAAATTAATGCTGCTAAGGCTCAACAAGAAGAAGAAATGATTAGATTAAAAGAGCAAAATGCTGCACAAGAACAACAAATAAAAGATTTAAGTATGAATGCTGCTGATATGATAGAAAAACAATCTCAATTGCAACAAGGATTGTTGGAACAACAAAGCAGACCGGCAATTCATGCAACAGGTTCTGATATCAGAGATGCTTTAAGAGAGTTGAAAAAAGAAATAGACGGCATCGACGAATCAGAGGCAGGGGAAAGAATAAGAAGTTGGATTGAAAAATAATTCAATAATATTAACTTAAGACCGGTGTGGGGGAAAATTAATGGCAATAGAAGGATTTGATTATAAAGAATTTGCGTCTTCTATGGCAGAACAGGCCAAAGAATTAGTTCCTGCTGATTTACAAGAAAATGAAAAAGAATATATAGTAAAAACATTAGGCAATTTTACGTTACTTGCCGGAGAAGCTTTATATAATGATAATTCGATGGAACTAACCGTAGATCAGGCTGTTTTTATAACTCAGTTGATTGCAGAATGGTCCTTCCATAAATCTATAGACCTTGTTCATTCAGGGATTTTGCCTGAATACTGGGATACAATAATGCAAAAAATAGCATTTACTATTTTTGAAGTTGCAAAACAAGCTGTTATAAGAAAAATCCCTCAAGATCAATTACTTCAAGCAGTAGAGCATCATGTTGTTAAAGTTTATAAGCAAAGTATTGAAGAACTTGAGCAAAAAGGTATTATTAATGAAGAAGTAAAAAACCGAGCTGAAAGTCAATCTAATATTGATGCAATGGCAAGACAAGCTCAAGAAGAACAAATAAAAAAACAAGAAGAAAAAGCTCAACGCCAAAGAGAAATTGCTGAGCGTTCCGAACAAGCTATGCGTGAAAATTCAAAACAAAAAGAAGAAGCTGCAGAACGCAAGCGTATTGAAAAGAATGCAGTAGCTTCTATTTCAGAGGGCATTTCCAGCAAACAAATGAAGCTAATGTCTTTGGCTATGATTCTCAAAATTTTATCTCAAGATAAAGTTACAACTATTTTAAATAAGTTTGATAAGAATGATTCAATTGTGATATCAAAATATATGGATATGGCAGATTTAGAATCACACGTAGATGGTGATTTGGTTGCAGATTACCTATCTCAGATGCGTGGTATTTTACCAATCAAACGTAAACTTACACAAGAAAATGTAGTTTTAGGTTTGCTGGATTTGTATAAAAATAATTCGAGAGAAAGTATTGAAAAAGTTATAAAAAATGAAAGGCCATTTGTTAAACGCTTTGTATCAGAAGCGTTCGATGGTGAATATGGAAATCTTCCTTTGCGTGTGGCAGGTATTGTAGAGGAATATTTAGAGGAGAGTTTGCAAAATTAGTTCATGATTATTAAGAAAAAAAATCAAAATTTTCATAAAAAAATTACGCACCAAGAAGAAATTGTTGGTGCAATTAATGATGTAAATTCACAAGTCCCTGAAGTTTCTCAAGAAGACGTTTCTCAAGAAGCTCCAAAGCAAGAAGAAACAACAAAGCAAGAAATAGACTTGTTTGATATTGAGAATATTGATTTTGAGCAGCGTCAAGAACGTCGCAGAGGTTCACGACGCAGAGGTTATAGAAGGATTGATGACAGAAATCTCGTATCAAGAGCAAAAGAAGAATCAGAAAATATTAAAAAATCGGCTTTTGAAGAAGGATACAG
>JAKSUP010000063.1 GCA_024408905.1 bacterium | reverse complement strand
TGTCTAAAAGCGCATCATATCCGTAAGCATCTTTTTCTGAACGAACTCTTTCAACAACAACATCAGATTTTGCACCTGCATTGTTTACGATTGCTCTCAATGGAACGTCAAGTGCTGCTGTTAAAATCTTGAATCCTGATTTTTCATCATCAGAATCAAATTTTAAAGATTCGAGTTTTGTTTCCAATTCTTGTTGTACTCTTATAAGAGCAACGCCACCACCGGGAACAATACCTTCTTCATTTGCTGCACGAGTTGCGTTAAGTGCATCTTCAATTCTTAATTTTCTTTCTTTAAGTTCGATTTCTGTAGCTGCACCGACTTCAATAACTGCAACACCACCTGACAGTTTTGCTTTACGTTCTTGTAGTTTTTCTTTGTCATATTCAGAATCAGACATTTCAATTTGTTTATTGATAAGTCTTACACGTTCTGCAACTGCCTCTTTTGTTTCGTTTCCAACAACAATAGTTGTTTCATCTTTTGTAACAGTTACACGTTTTGCAAGTCCCATCATATCAGTTGTAATGTTTTCTAACTTGATGCCAAGTTCTTCTGTAAACAATTGACCACCTGTAAGAATAGCGATATCTTCAAGCATAGCTTTTCTTCTGTCGCCAAATCCGGGAGCTTTAACAGCAACTGCTCTCAAAACTTTTCTCATTGTATTAGCAACAAGAGTAGCCAAAGCTTCGCCTTCAACGTCTTCTGCGATGAGTAATAAAGAGCGACCGTCACGAGCTACTTGTTCAAGAACAGGTACAAGGTCTGCTATAATATTGATTTTCTTGTTTACGCATAAAACATAAGCATCTTCTAAAACGGCTTCCATTCTTTCTGCATCTGTTACGAAGTAAGGAGAAATGTAGCCTTTATCAAATTGCATACCTTCAACTACTTTTAAGTTTGTACCAAAAGATTTTGATTCTTCGACAGTAATAACACCGTCTGAGCCGACTTTGTCCATAGCTTCTGCGATAAGTTCACCAATTTCTGAATTATTACCTGCAGAAATACCTGCAACTTGCGCGATTTCTTCTTTTGTATTAACCGGCTTTGATAAATCTTTAACTTTGTTGATGGCAATTTCAACAGCTTTATCTATACCACGTTTCATAGAGATAGGGTTAGCACCTGCTGTCAGATTTTTTAAACCTTCTCTAACGATAGCTTGAGCTAAAACAGAAGCAGTTGTAGTACCGTCACCGGCAACATCATTTGTTTTAGATGAAACTTCTTTAAGAAGTTGCGCCCCTGCGTTTTCCAAACCATCTTGTAATTCTATTTCTTTTGCGATTGTTACACCATCGTTAACGATTTGTGGTGCGCCAAATTTCTTTTGTAAAATAACATTACGTCCCTTTGGTCCTAACGTAACCTTAACGGCATCAGCAACTGTGTCGATACCTTTTAGAAGTGCTTTTCTGGCATCTTCTTCAAAAACAATTTTTTTTGCCATTTTATTTTATCTCCTTTTACGACAATCTATTCAATCACTGCTAATGCATCCTTGATAGAAAGAATTTTGTATTCAACTCCATCCATTTTAACTTCTGTTCCTGCATATTTTGCATAAAGAACTATATCACCGACTTTAACTTCTAAAGGTTCTTTTTCTCCTTTGTCATTGGTTTTTCCTTCACCAACTGCAACTACTTCACCTTTTTGTGGTTTTTCTTTTGCGCTATCAGGAATAAAAATTCCACCCGAAGTTTGTTCAGTGTCTTCAATAACTTTAATAACAATTCTGTCTTGTAATGGTTTTAGTGCCATAATATGCCCTCCTATTTTATCCTCATAATTCATTTATATAACAAATATACAGTTTTTTGTGGAAAATTAATGAAAAATTAATATTTTAATTTAAAAGTTTATAATTTAGAATAAATACGATATTTTTATTAAATTAGTATAATTTTTCGTGGTTTGCTTTGTATATTTCTTCGCATTTTTTTGAAATCTCTAAATTTTCTTTTTTTGATTCAACTTCTTTTTTACTTGTTTCCATCTGTAATTTTAATGCTTCAATTTCAGGTTTATTTTCTTGTGCTTTTCGGAATTTACGTCTGGCTCTTGTATATTGATTAATATCTTTTAACATTATCCCACCGGTTACGCGAGCTTCTTTCTTTTTTTGTGTATAGTTCTGTAATGCAATATTATAGGAGCTTTCTATTTGTGCATATTTATCATATGCTCTTTGAAATTTTGTAGAGTCTTTTTGATAATTTCTTACGGCTTGGTAATATTCACGTTGTTCTTCAGAAATACTATTTTTAGCACATTGACTGCCACAAATAATACCAAGTGCGAAAATTCCACTTGCGACTAATGGTCTTATAATTTTAATTGGTTTGACTGATAACATATACACACCTCTATTTGTATAAAGTTATAACATAAAAAAATTTGCTATTGTAAATTCTGATTAAAAAATTTATTAATAAATGCTATTATATATTTATGGAAATTAATAATGTAATAATTTTTGGACTTGGTGCAATTGGAGTAGTTATTGCAAATAAACTAAAAGACATTTGCAATCTAAAAATACTTGTGGATGAAAAAAGATTAAATAAATTTAAAACAAGTCCACCTATGTTGAATAATGTTGTATTGAATTTAGATTATATTACGCCCGAAAATAATTTTGATGCAGATTTAGTGATTATTGCAACAAAGAGTTCAGGGCTAAAGGATGCAATAAAATCTATTAAAAATTTTATTGGCAAAAATACGATAATTATTTCTTTAATAAATGGAATAACAAGTGAAAAAGAAATTGCTGAAATTTATGGTAAAGAAAAAGTTATAAATTCTTTTTATATCGGTCACAGCGCAATGAGAGAAGGGAATTCTGTAGTTCAAGACGGAGTTTGGAAAATCGTTTTTGGGCCAAATTCGTACAACAAAGAAAAAGCAGAAAGTTTAAAACAATTTTTGGAACAGGCAAATATTAATTTTGAATTTTCAAAGGATATTATTTACCCCCAATGGGTTAAATTTGGAGTAAATATTTGTTTGAACCAGATTTCTGCTGTTTATGGAGTAACAGTTGGTGAAGTTCGTAATAAATACTTTAATCTTATGGAAAAATTGATTGATGAAGTTGTTATAATTGCTCAAAAAATCGGGCTTGACACTATAAATTTAAAACGAGATATTATTAACGTTGCAAATGAAATTGCAGACGATGGTAAAACCTCTATGTTACAAGATATTTTGGCAAAAAGAAAAACTGAGATTGATATTTTTGCAGGTGAAATTATCAAATTGGGTAACAAGTATGATATTGTAACTCCTCAAAATGCTATGATTTATGAACAAATCAAACGTATTGAAAGCCAATTTGAAGGTGCTATTGATAACAATATAAAAGAAGGTGTATAATCGACTTATGAATTATTATAAAAAATATACACCATATTTGTTCTTATTACCTGCTGCTGCAGTTTTATTGGTGTTCTTTTTTATACCGTTTTTTCAAACTTTTGGGTTGAGTTTTTTTGATTATTCATCAAATATTTATCATCCGACATTTAATGGGGTTGATAACTATATAAAGCTTTTTAAAGAACCTGTTTTTTATAAGGTTATGTTTAATACTTTTATGTATTTAGTGATTGCAGTTCCTTTTTTGGTAACTTTTCCCTTGTTAATTGCGATTTTAATTAATCAAAAAATTCGTGGGATAACTTTATATAAAATTTTAATTTATCTTCCTGTAATTGTTTCAATTGTTGTTGCAGCCATCGCTTTTAAGTGGTTATATGCAGGACAAGGGGTTTTGAATTATTTATTATCATTATTTCATATAGACGCAATCGGTTGGCTTGTAGATACAAAATGGGCATTATTTTCAGTTGCTGTTGTAACAATTTGGAAGGGTGTCGGATATTATATGATGATTTATTTGGCATCTCTTATGAGTGTGCCTCAGGATTTGTACGAAGCTTGTGATATAGATGGAGCAAGCTTTTGGCAAAAACATTTTACTGTTACAATTCCTCATATTATGCCGACAATAGCTCTTGTGTCTACAATCAGTACAATATCTGCGATGAAAGTTTTTGCAGAAATATATGTTATGACAAAAGGTGGTCCTTTAAATTCATCTAAAACAATTGTTTATTATATTTATGAACGAGCATTCGAAAATCTCGATTTAGGCTATGCTTCAGCTCTTGCTGTCGTACTGTTGATTGTTGTTATGGCATTTTCCCTTATAAATATTCTATGTTTTGAAAAAAACAAATACGGTGATGTCTAAAGTCATATGTAACAGAATATTTACAATACGCTTTTATTTTGAAAATAATTTATGATATTATCATTAAAAACCAGATTGATTTTTATAGGAGAAATTAATGGAAGTTTCAAAAGTATCATTCCAAGGCGCAAAATTTGCTCGCAGAATGACAATGACACCAACAAAAAAGAAAATCCACGCAAAGAATATTGTTACTATATCTGCAAATGAAAGTAAACAAAACATATCAAAGTGGTTAAATCTTTTTAAAAACGATAAATGTATGAATTTTTACAAATTTATATAAAAACTCCGAAAATATTTTGAGTTCTCTTATACTATAATTTGATAAAATTCATATTGTGTTTTACTAAGTATTCTTTTAAATCGCGTTTGACTTCCGGTGCTAATACGTATAATACGATTACGTTTGGAACGCACATTGCTATCATCATCGCATCGGTAATATTAATGATTGAACCTACATTCATTGCTGAACCTATTACGATAAATATGCAATAGATGATATTGAAGGTTAATGCGCGTTTTTTACCTTCACCAAGCAAGAATGTCCAAGCTTTTTGTCCGTAATATGCCCAAGAAATTAATGTTGATAATGCGAACATAACAGCAATTATTGAAAGAATTACAGGGAAGAAAGGAATTACTGATTGAAAAGCGTTTGATGCGAGTTCAATTCCTGAAATTTCTCCCATATGTGAAACAAAAATTCCTTGTTTTGCAAGATTTATGTAATATAGAACAATTGTTAATGATGTAAATAAACAAAGAATACCTGTTAAGAAGGTTTCTAATAAAGCAACAAAGCCTTGTGATGCCGGTTCTTTTGATTGAGCTGTTGCATAAACAATAGCTGCAGCACCCGTTCCTGCTTCGTTAGATTGAACAGAACGTCTTAAACCAATAATAATAGTTCCGAATACACCACCGGCTACGGCTGTAGGATGAAAAGCTTCTCGGCAAATCATTGCAAAAGCTTGAGGAATGTCGATAATATTTGCAAATATAACAATTAAACCTGAAACAACATATAACATACACATTGTAGGTGTTAGAACCGTTGTAACTTTTGCTATACTTTTAATTCCACCAACAACTACAAGTCCGATTAATATGGCACAAACTAAACCGATTATCCAAGTAAAACCGTGGAAAATGCTTGACTCACCTCCTGTAATGAATACGATTTGGTGAGCTGTCTGGTTAATTTGTATCATGTTGCCACCTGTAATACCTCCTCCGATACAAAGAATTGCAAAAATTACGGATAAAGGTTGCCCTAACCAACGCATTTTTTTTCTGGTTAACCCGTGTGCAATATAGTGCATTGGCCCGCCTGATACGGAACCGTCAAGATTAAATCTTCTATATTTAACAGCTAATGTAGCTTCGACAAATTTTATTGACATTCCCAAAAATGCACCAAAGAATATCCAAAAAGCTGCCCCCGGGCCACCGATTGAAATAGAAATTGCAACACCTGCAATACTTCCAATTCCGATTGTTCCTGATAAAGCTGTCATAAGTGCTTGGAATGAGCTTACTTCACCACAGCCATCACCTGATTTTTCAGGTTTTTTAATTAGGTTATCAACTGCGTGTTTCAAACCCCAAATAGAAATTCCTTTGAAAAATATTGTAAAAAATATTCCTGCAAAAAGAATCCAAAAAATGATTACAGGGACTTTCCCACCGGCAACAGGAATCGAGAAGAAAATGACATCAGCAATTTTGTCTGCAACAGGGGCAATTTTTGTATCAATAAATTCATCAACGCTCATTGCAAAAACAGACTGCATAGTCACAAATATTGTCATTAACAACATCATAAATTTTTTCATCGTCTCTTTTCCTCTATTCGTCTAATGTAAAAACCTGAACAATATCATAATTGTAACAAGAACATGCTTTTTCAAGAAAAAAATCTTTACAAAACAAGTAAAAATGTTACAGAGCGAAAAAATAAATTTTAAAAAATACCGGTTAAGACGGTAAAATAGAAATGTTATATCTCAAAGAATAACCAAATCTAACTTGACAGTTTAAGATGGTTATGGTATTATCCGTAGACGTGTGATTATTATTTTAACAAGGAAATTTTATTATGAGAGTTAGTTCGGTATCTGTAGTTTGTAATTATAGTGCAAAAACACCAAAAAGTTCGCATGTATTACAAAAAACTGAGCAGCCTGTAGATGCTCCGGACATACCATTTAAAGGAGGAGTATTTAAAACTCTTGCACGTGCAATGACGGCACCTTTTTGGGTAATTCCTGTCGCGTTGGGCTCAGCATTTGGTGCTGCTGTTAATGGCGAGGATGTATCAAAAAATATTGAAAAAGATATTTCAAGTATGTTAACAGGAGATGATGGAGATAATCCATATGATAACGGTCCTGATAATGACGATTATCCACAACCGGGACGTGACAGTCATTATTAAATTGTTGCATAAATTATTACTTTCATTGTATTATAATGATATAAACGGTTATATAGAAGGGTATGTGTTATGTTATATCCCGTGTCACAATTAACAACAAGCAATTATATAATCAATAAAAAGTATGTGTCGCATAACAAACAGCCACACTCCGGTATTGTTTTTGGTAGTGATGACATTAAAAATACCGATGATATAAAACAAAAAAACAATAAAAGGAATTTTTGGCTTGCAGTTATATTAGCCTATTTTGCATCAGCTACCATAATTACATGGAAATCCCTTTCTGCGACTTCAAATAAGAACGCTGCTGCAAAAAGAATTAATGATGCTAAAGCAGAGATGACTAAATTTATATCGCTTGCAAATGATGAAAGTATACCAACATTAAAAACCTGCAAAAGCATAAATAAACGGCTTAGAGAAATACTTGAAACAAAATTGTTGTATAAAGATGCCGATAAAGAGCTTTTGAGTGAATGTGGCATGCCACAATCCAGCAATCGATTTTTATTGTATGGTGATCCTGGGAATGGTAAATCCTTTTTTTCAAAAAATCCATCATTTGCAAATCCAGGAACTTATATAGTAAGATATTATGTCAATCCTTTTAGAAGTGAAATTAATTT
>JAKSUP010000062.1 GCA_024408905.1 bacterium | reverse complement strand
CAACTATGGGTAATATGGAAAACCTCAATTCTTTCTTTGAAAATTTGTATGCAAATGGTATGAAGTATGTTTATGACGGAACCTTTACCTCTGAAGGATTGGAGGGAATTCATTTCCAATATGCATTACGCTGGGCGCAAAGAAATCCACAAACACAATATTGGTTTAGAATGAGCAGCTTGAAAAGCGCACCTTTAGGTTTGGGAGTTGTCCCTAAGAATAAAGAGAATTTAAGACACAGGGTTATTAATTCACCGGTTATTTTTAACGAACAAACACAAGTAATAGAAAAAAATAAAGACTATAATCCAAATAAAGAAACATATTTTCAAATATATGATGCATCCCAAGTTAGCGATAAACAACTTGAAGATTTAGATAAAGTTATAAGAACTTATGAAAACATAAAATCAGGAAGCGAACTTGATTATGTATCACATGACGATACTATGATGAGTTATGTATTCCAAATTGATCCAAAGGAATATGAAGCACAGTTAAATGAATTAAGAGATTTTAATAAAACTTCGGGGCATCATATAGCAGAAAACACTCCCGAAGGAACAATTTTTGTCTCTCAATTTTCTAATTTTAAGTTAACTAAAAAGACCGAAGGTGGTTTTGTTGCATGGGATGCCAATACCGATATGGTAAAAATGAATTATGGACTTTCAGGTTATGATGATAAAATAAATCAAACTATTGTTAATCCTAACGAAAGGGATTATGTAACAAAGCTTCAAACTCGTGGTTCTAAAGAAGTTCAAGATATGGCAATACAAGCAGGTAAATATTGGACGGCAAAAGTTCGCGAAATTCAAACACTTTATACGGCACGTGCATTAGGAAAAGCACAAACAGCTAATGAAATTCGAAATTTAATTATGCACAATATACTTCCGGGAGAAGTAATGTTGTCTGATGAAGCAATTAAAAATGTTTTAGACGGTTTTTATTCATTTGCGCCAAAATGTGTTGATGAAAAAGATGATGTAACTGTCAGAGCTATGATGAATTTACCTCTTGATTCATTGGAATTTGCAGAGAATACTCAAGGTGTTTTATCAACTTCATATTTTATGAATAGAGCAACTACAGATGAAACAATCGGGGTTTCAAGATTTGATTTAATGAAACAAAATAATCCTCATTTGGTTAACGAATATAAATCAACATACTTGAAGGTTAATGATTTATTTAATAACGAACTGAAAAACTTTGCTGATAGTGTTATAGAAAAAGTAAATGAAACTTCTTCTGAAAAATTATTGGACGAAAGTGGAAATTATACAGAATATGGCGAATATGTAATTGAACTTTTAGGTAAGGATATCGCAAAATATGCTCTGTTAAAATCATTATCAGGTGAACATTTTAAAACAAAAATTATAAGAGGTGGCGAAATAACTTACGATTATGACGCTATCCGTAAGAATACATCCTTAAAAGCCTTAGGTATAAATGCTGATAGTCCGGAATCTGAAGCAAAACTTTTGGAGCATAAAATTTCTAAAGGTTTGACAAAATTGAATGATGACGACATTTCTTATGTGGCAAATGCTGTTATAAAAAGAATAGCAGGCACTGACACTATGAGCTTTAGGTTAGCTGAAGCAATGGTTGATAAAGCAGCTAAAGGACTTGATTGGAGATTAGATGCTGCAAAAGACGTAATGGATCAAGATGCTGTAAGAAACGGTGAAAATGATTTTGATGATACTTGGACAGGTGTTATAGAGTTTTGGAAAAAATTCGTTCAAGCTGTAAAAGCAGAAAATCCTAATTCATATATAGTTGCCGAAATTACAGATATTGATTATTTAATGCAAGACAATTTCGGACAAAAAGCGAATCCATATGATGGTGGAACTAATGTTGGTGGAGTCTTTAACGGAACACCTGAAGCAATGATTAAGTTTCTGTCAGAAACCGGTATAACTTCAGAAGCAGGATATGCTTATTTCTTCACAAACTTGTTAGAATCTTTTTCTTCTCAATTTGAAAAATATGAAATAGATGAAAATCACAATGCTTTTATGCGTCGTCTTGAATATTTGATGAACAATAGAAGCGTAGACTATATTCGCAATTTATATACTTTTATCGGAAACCATGATAAACCAAGAATGATACACGGCATGGCTTTAGATATGGGATTATTCCATTCAGACTTAGCCAGAGGAAGTCATTCTCAAAGACTGGATGCAATAAGAGCAATGTCAGGCTCAATGAACTTCAAGGATATTCCTTTAGAACTCAGACTAAATGTTGATAATGTTGATTATTTTTGTATTTCAAGTGGCAGAGCAGCTGCCATGAGTAAAGCTGTTTTAGATGCTGTATCTGAATTACCAAGTAATATAGCAACAGAAGATGAAAAAACTATCTTATCAAACGCTGTAGCAGATTTGAATAATGGAAGCTATCTCGGTGCAGGTGAAAAATTAGAATTAATAAAAGAACCGGCTTTGGCAAGTATAGGTGGTGCCGTTCAAGCTATTATAGAGATGGCAACAAATCACGGATTAAATTTGAATCAAACAGAAATTGCAGATTTAGTACAAGAGGTTGAAAAATTAGCATCCACAGAAGAAATGCTTGATAAATATGCTGTCCGTGGTGGCTTTACTTGGCAAGGTGAGGACGGGGACAGGTGCAGAAGACTTGCAAGTCAATTTACATCAGAAACAAATCCTGATGCTTTGAAATATAATTATAGTTTGTATTCTATGTCTATAGCAGGACTTCTTAAAGAAGCATTTGAAAACACAGGCTTTGCTAAAAATTCAACAATTTCAAGTGCAATAAATTCTGCATTAAAAGATTATGTTGAAAAATATAATAAAGCTGCAATTGATAATTTAAGAAAAGAATTACCGAGAATGGAAACATTCCAGAATGCTATGAGGAAAAACGGTTACGCTGCTGCAACTTTTGAAAATGTTGCAAAAATGATTATTAAACAAGCAGAGTATACATCAGGCAAAACAATTTCTCATAAACAAGAAATTATTGAAGCGATTAATCAAATAATAACAGAACCTGCAATAGAAAAAGCAACAATGATGATGAAATTTATGGCAGCATTACCGGGAATTTGTACAATGTACTCAGGTGATGAAAAAGGTCAATCCGGATATGATGAAAAAGCTAAAAATATTTATCTTCAAAACAGAAATGCTACTAAGTGGGAAGGGGTAAATGACTATATTGACAAAGTTACTTATTTAATGAATGGAGCATTTTCTTCAAGAAATGATGTTGACCTATGTGCCTTAAATAACGGAACTCCATATAGCCTTGTTACATCAAATGAAAAAATCCCTGCATACTTAATGCAAGACGATGAAGGGAATGCTGTGATTTCTATATTTAATGCAAGTGAAATTGAACACGCTAACAGATTTAATTATTTTGAAAAATATGGTTTAACAACTGAAGAAGCAAGAAAAAAATTCTTTGAAGAAAATAATATCGAAACTATAAATGAACATAACCCTTACGTTCCCATTCAAAAAGCAGTAGAAATCAATCCTATTTTACTGGCTGCAGGTGTAGCAATTCCTGTCGGAACGATATTTAGGAACGCTGATATTCGTGACACTGCACAATATGTTGTTAAAAGAATAGGCAACAGATTGGGTATTGTAAGAGAAGGCGGCAAGTTTATTTTGGACGGTAAGACTGCTAAAAACGGTGTAATGATATTAAAGAAAGCAGCAAAACAAGTGACTTTCAAAGGTCACAACGGACAATACAACTTTGTGTCAAATCCTTATGCGAAAAAAGAAGCTGCTGTAGAGGGTGAAAAGTTATCAATAATTGCAGGATAAAAAGAAAGGTATAAAATGAGAGTACAACCTATAACAAATAATATATACGTAAATAAAAATATTAATAACAGAAAAGCTGACGTTATATCATTCCAAGGTTTTTTTAATCAGGCACCGAGTATAACTGATAAATTTAAAGCTGGGTTGGCAGCTTTAGACAATAATACAATATTTGTAGTTACAAGAAATAAAGAAAATTCTGACTTTTATTTATCAAGGTATATCGATAAAATTGATATTCCTGTCCATAAAATAGTTACTTTAGAAGCACCACTCTCGGATGATGATAAGGTGCCATATGTAAAAGATAATTTCGTAGTATATAAGAAAGATAATCAATACAAGCTTATGCCACTAGATAGTGGTTATAGTGTATTGAGATTTTATAAAAATAGTCATTCTTTGGGGGAAAAAATCAAAAATGGTGAAGTTACATCAATCCCGTATGATTCAATGATAGAAATAGGTGGAATAGATATAAAAGAAAAATATTTTGTATTTGAAGATATAAAATACAATCCGTCTTTAGCTGATAAATATTTGAAAGTTAATAACAATATAGCAACTCCTGAAGCATTGGCGAGATTTAATTCACAAGCATTTATATCTATCAATTCTCATAGTGATAAACAAGACCTTAAAACCGGTGGAAAGCAGTTTACGTTTGCCGATGTTGGCGGGCTGGATGATGTTATAGAAGAATGCAAAAAATATATAACAAGACCAATCGAATATCCTGAAGCATATAAAAATATTCGTCTTAATAAAGGGATTCTGTTATATGGTCCGCCAAGATGTGGAAAAACACTTCTGGGAAAAGCTATTGCCAATGAAGTTGGTGCAAAATTTGCATATGTTAATGGAAATGAATTCAAAACTGGAACAGTTGGTTCCTCTGAAGGTAATGTAAGACAAGCTTTTGACAAATTAATAAATGATGCTCCTTCAATATTGTTTATTGATGAATTTGATAGTATAGGGAAAAAGCGTGATGGGTCTTCAAATGCACGTTATGATGACAGTGTTGTTAACCAAATTTTAGGGTGTATGAGTGATTTAGAAAAGAATGATGCCCTTTCTTTTGTAGTTGCAGCCACTAACAGAAAGGATTTGCTTGATCCTGCATTACTTGCTTCAGGTAGATTTGGTGTACATTTAGAAATTCCAATGCCAAATGAAGAAGCCTTATCACAAATTTTTGATATACATAGTAAAAATAAACCTTTTGGGGATGATATTTCAAAACCTGCATTAATTAATATGATGTTTAAGAATAGCTTTAATGGTTCAGATGTTGCTGAATGTATTACAAATGCATATTTTAACGCCCTTGAGCGTTTGGGTATGTATAAAAAAATGGATGCTAAACTCTTCGAATATTCAGATATTGCAAAAATAAAGATATCACAAGGTGACTTTATTAAGTCAATAGAAAAAATTGCAAAGCTGAAAGGCTAAATTTAATCTAAAACCCTATTGCGTAATTAAATACTTTTTTCTTCTTTGATTTTGCAATAATCTCTTCTGAATCAACGGTAACTTCCGGGGTTTCAATCACTTTGCCGGCACGTTGTAACATATTATTTTTCTGAAGAGTTTTATCAACATTACTGAAAGATTTTAAACTATCTAATTTATTTTCAAGTTCTTCATTTTCGTTATTTAATACAATTGTCTGTCGGCTTAAGTCATTTAATTTCATTTCGCAAGAGAGAACGAAGTAGTAACTTACAACTACAACGGTAAGCAATAATCCTATTGCAATACACAACATTTTATTAACTCTTTTGATTGCCATTGCTTTTACTAAATTCTCCTTTGGAAAGTACCCTTCTATTATACTATTAACAGCTAATTTTTGAACAGATTTATCAACAAAAGATTTTTTTTCAGGTCTTGTTACATAAGGTGCTGTTGCATCTTTTGTAAAACGTTTTATTATAACGTCTAAAACATTTCTATCTTCGGTTTTTTTATATTGTTTATCGTTATTATAGCTCTTTACTGCGTATGCCAACTGAAATACTCCCGACAAATATTTATTTGGAGATGCACCTTGCGACCCTTAATTTTGCACTCCTAGAAGGTGGATTCTCCTTTATCTCCTCTAATGTAGCTGTAATTGGCTTCTTGTTCACCAGTTCTATTTTAGGTGGTGGACATTTGCAAATCATCTCATTACATCTGCACTTTTGACTTTCAAATTTTAGAATTTGTTTTACTATTCGATCTTCTAAAGAATGAAAACTTAATACAGAAATTATACCACCGACATCTAATAATGCCAATATTTCATGTAATACAAAATTTACATTTTTTAACTCATTGTTAACTTCTATTCTTATGGCTTGAAACACTCTGGTGGCAGGATGTATAGAACTTTTAATTTTGGGAGTGGCTTCTATAATTAGGTTAGCTAATTCTCCCGTCGTTTCAATCTTTTTCTTAGAGCGAACTTCAACTATTTTTTTTGCAATTCTTTTTGAAAATCTTTCTTCTCCATATTCGGAAAATATTCTGACTAAATCGCTTTCGGAGTAAGAATTTACAACGTCGTATGCAGAAAAATTGCTATCCATATCAAAACGCATATCAAGAGGTGCGTCTTTAGAAAAAGAAAATCCTCTTTCTGCTTTTGTTAATTGGTGATATGATGCGCCTAAATCTATAACTACACCACCTGTAATTTTCTCTATTCCAAGTTTTTTAAGTTCTGAACGAATATTGGTATAAGATGATTTAACAATTGTTAAGTTTTTATACTCTTTTAATCTTTCTTTTGCATGGCTTATTGCTTCATCATCGATATCGAAGGCGATTAGCCGGCCATTTGGTGAAATCCTTTTCAATATTAATTCACTATGCCCTCCACCCCCAAGAGTGCAATCTACATATATTTTCCCATTTTCGCAATTAAGCGCGTCAACTGTTTCATTGAGCATAACTGTGTAGTGTTTAAAATCATCCATATAATAATTTTATCATAAATTATGCAGAATAAATTTATCAGAATTATATGTGATATTTTTCAATAGTTTCCTTTATTTTGGCTAAAAACTCTGTTTGATTGAAAGCTTCTTTTGAAATAAAACCTTCAATGTTGTATTGTTTTAGTTTACGTAAAGCTTTATCTTTTGACTCAGAACTCATAACCCATATCGGAATATCTTGATAAGATTCATCGTTTTTAATTTTTTCAATAAATTGATAACCATTAATATCCGGCATATTCAAATCTGTTATTATTAAATCAAAGTGGTTTAGTTTTAATTTAACAAAAGCTTCTGGTACATCAGAGGATGTATCAACATTATAACCAATATTCATCAGAATATTTTTAATCATTGTTCTTGTAGTCATTGAATCGTCAATCACCAATATTTTTTTGTATGACAAAACATCATTAGTTAAAAATTTTTGGTTCGTGGTTGAAACCGACTGATTAAAATCGTGATGTAAGATATCTTGCATATTCAAAATCAAACATAATTCACCGGATGCCAGATTTGTAACTCCTGAAATATTGTTAACTTTG
>JAKSUP010000061.1 GCA_024408905.1 bacterium | reverse complement strand
AATAAAAAAAAGAGGGTATTATAAGACTATGGACGGTTTTAATATTGGTAAAATTTTTATGAGCTTGCGAAATCCTGAAATTTTATTCAGGAAGCTTCATAATATTGAACAAAATAAAGTTCAAAACTTTGCGCCCGAAATAAATTCGTCCGTTACAGGTTCTAAAGCACAAAACAGTCAAATTGCACAAAACATTCAAAATATAGAAATTTTAACTCAACAACTCCAAATGAATACTTTAGCCGGCATGGATAGAAGTTTATTTATAAGAAATATTCTCGGATTGCCTCAAAACTTGGCAGAAGTTTTGTTGACTCTCCAAAATCCTGCAAGACCTCTAATGGGTGGAACTCTCGGAATGGGAAACATTAATGGGGATTTGTTAAGAAATCAAGGTGCTTTGGCAAAAGTTTTCAATGACAATCCTCTTTCTCCTGAGGTTGCAGCATTAAACGCAGGGCAAAATGCAAAAGCTCAAAATGATGCTATGGTTATGTTTTTTAGTGGAATGATAAATTTGCCTGATATTTCGAAATTAATTATACAAAACGGAAAGCACGCTGTAGCATCTTTAATTATTGCAATGGCATCAGCTTCAAAACAAGGATTATCAAACGAACAAATTCAAGAAACCCTTGGTATAATAAATTCATGTATCGCAATGGCAGAATCAGAAAATCACGCTCAATCTTTAAAAAGTCTTATGATGCTATATTTACCTTGGCTTCCGTTAAACGAAGGAGTTGGATTTGATTTGGAAATAACACCAAAGGACGGAGAAAATGACTCTAATGATTCTAAACTTACGGTTTTAATTCAAACAAAAAATTATGGAAACTTAAAAGGTGTATTTACTCTAACTACATCAAACTCAGTTGATATTTACATTATATGTAATGAAGATTTTCCCAAAAATTTATTACTGAAAAATTTGCAGGAAGAAAGCACTTCTCATGCTATGAATACCAATATTGATATTGAAGAAATCAAAACGTCGGAAGAAAAAACAGAAAATCCAACACAAGAAACAAAGGTTAACCTGTCAGCAACAAATGAAATGAACCCATATCTGTTATTAATGGCACATTCATTTATAAGAAATACAATATTATTGGATAACTCTGCAAGCTAATTTTTTACCGTAGGAATTTTTTTAGCTAATTGGGTAGAAAGCATTAAAGCCTTCTCTGAAAAAATAATCGGCAACTTATCAGTATTTCCGTTTGTTGATACGGTTGCGTGGTTATAAACTAAATGTTCGGGGACTCCCGCCAAGATTAAACCTTGCATAGTGTTTATCAATCTTGTTGTCAAAAAATCTATACTTAATGCTTTAACAGCAGATTCAGAAATTACGGGAATAATTGCCCAATTAATTTTTCCACCATTTTCTAAATAATCAGTTACTATTTCAGGAATTATACACAAATTGTTCGGATTATTGTATGCATCGAACGAAATTATATCCACTCCTGCTTTAATTGGCACTTGCCAAGCACTTTTTTCTGTGCTGTGTACAGCTACCATAGCACCGGCTTCTTTTAATTTTTCAACTATTTTAGAATATATACCGATAAGGGTTTCTTCCGTAAAAACTTCACTTTCACGTTTCATATTTCCAATTTTGTTTAACATTGGTTCTTCTAGTACAACAATCGGTTTTGTAGTAGGACATGCTTTCTTTATTTCATTAATAAACCACAATGCTTTCATACAAATAGCTTGAACAAAAAGTTTTTTATACAATTTCTCCGTTATAAGCATCAAATCTTCTTCACCTTTATTTACATTATGAAGTTTTTGAGAAATGGTATACGGACCTAACAGATTAAATGTTGCATTTGGACATTTGTATTTTTTAATAATTGCCAAATACTTTTTCATAAAAACTGTCTCAAAAGAATATTTTTCCATATTCTCTAAAGTTAGGTTATTATAATCTTGATCCAGTTCTTCAAGGGCTCCTTCGGAAGCTGATGTACTGGTCTTTATTAAATACTTTCCATCTTTAAATTTTGTACAAGGAAAACCTTTAAGTGTATATTTTTCAACATTATCTTCTTCAGACAATTTTGGTAACAAAAATAATGCCGGATTTTTTTCAAAAAGTTTTTCAACCATCCTTGCTGCATAATCGATATTATCATATGGGATTGTTCCCATCGGTAAACATTTAACCTTCATGTTGCTCCCTTTATACGCAACAAACGTACCAATCATAGGCAATTGGTACGTTCGTTATAACTATTTTAACTAAATTTTCTATGCTTCAACTGTTTCTTCTTCAACTTCTTCTTCAATTGATTCTTTAACAACTTCAGATGCTGTAACAACAACTTTTAATTCTGTTTTTACTTTTGAAGTTAATTTGATAAGCATTGTATATTCGCCAATTTTATTAATTGGTGAATTAAGTGAAACTGTTTTTCTATCAACTTCGATATTAGCTTTTTCTTTAAGTTCTTCACATAATTTTTTAGTTGTAATTGTACCAAACAACTTGCCGCTTTCGCCGGCTTTTGCAGAAAGTTCAATTGAACCGATTTTTTCGATTTCTGCAGCTTTTGCCAACGCTTCTTGATGCAATTTTTCTTGTTTAGCCTTGATTCTTGCTAAATTCTGTTCTCTGTTTTGTAAAGCACCTTCTGTTGCTATTTCTGCATAGTTTTTAGGAATTAGGAAATTTCTTGCATAACCGTCTTTTACATTTACTAAATCCCCTGCTTCACCAATATTTTGCACATCTTTTTTCAAAATTACTTGCATTTCTTTTTTCTCCTTTTATCTATTTTCGGTAGTGTTAGTCTAATCCTAACCCAAAAGATATTAAATGTCGAGTATTTGTTGCAATTTGTAATATTAATAAGCATTTGTTTCTGATAATGCTTGAAATCATAATATGTCAATGGTACACTTATTCCCAGAAGAGAAAGTAAAGGAGTACGATTTTATGGTCTGTTTATTATGTAAGAAAGATAGTACAAAAATTGTTAAAGAAGCGCTTAAAGTTTTAGGAAAGGAAAACTTGGCTTTGATAGTTCATGGGAGCAGTTTCCCTTCTGTAAATGGCGAGGATACAGGATTTGGAACATTCAATTCAACAGCAGGACACGCATTAATTGATTACGCTTCAAAAATATTTAACGCAATACAACTTGGACCGGCAGGTAAGACAAAGCCAACAGATTCATCTCCATATTGTGGAACGATTTTTTCAGGTAACCCTTTGTTTATTGATTTGAAACAATTGACTGAAAAATCTTGGGGAAAAATTCTTTCAACTGAAACTTTTAATAGAATTGTTGAAGAAAACCCTAACCAAAACGCAGGCAGAACTTCATATTCATACATAAGTCATTATCAAATTGAAGCTCTTAAAGAAGCTTGGAATAATTTTAAAAACACAAAACTTCTTAAAAAAGAATTTGAAAACTTTAAAAAAGAAAATGATTTTTGGTTAGATAAAGACTCATTATATGAAGCTCTTTCAATCGAAAATAAAAATGATTATTGGTATAACTGGAAAACTAAAAAAGATAAAAACCTTTTGAACCCTAAAACAGATAAAGAAAAAGAAGCTTATGCAGAACGCATAAATCAAATCAAAGAAAAATATTCTGATGAAATTGATTTCTACAAATTTTGTCAATTTGTTTTGGAAGTTCAGAACGCAGAAACAAAAAAATATGCACTTAAAAAAGGCATCAAAATGATTGCAGACAGACAAGTTGCCTTTTCTGACAGAGATGCTTGGGCTTATCAATCATTATTCTTGGAAGGTTGGTTACTGGGATGTCCTCCTGATTATTTCTCTAAAGACGGTCAAGCTTGGGGATTTCCTGTAATGGATCCTGAAAAATTATATAATTCAGACGGTAGTCTTGGTGAAGGTGGCATTTTGATGAAAAATCTTTTCAAAAAAATGTTTAAAGAAAATCCGGGGGGTGTCAGAATTGACCATATTGTTGGTTTAATTGACCCTTGGGTATACAAAGCAGGTAAAAAACCATTACCGAAAGACGGTGCCGGAAGATTATATTCATCACCTGAACACCCTGAACTTTCTAAATATGCAATCGCAAAAAAAGAAGACTTAGATTTAACTTTGGAAAACGATAAAGAAAAAAGAGTTAAATCATTGAGTGATGAACAAATAAAACTTTATGGTAGATTAATTGAAAAAATAGTTATTGGTGCCGCTAAAGAATGTGGTTTGGATAAAAATGCTATTGTCTGCGAAGATTTGGGAACTTTAACAAACCCTGTAGCTGCCGTTATGGAAAAATACGAACTTCAAGGAATGAGATTGACTCAATTTGTAATTCCTGAAAAAGCAGATCATCCATATCGTTGTAAAAATATTACGGAAAATGTTTGGACAATGGTCGGAACACACGATAACAACCCAATTGAAATGTGGGCAGAGTCTTTGATTAATACTCACGAAGGTTATTTACATGCACTTAATCTTGTAGAAGATTTGTTCGTGGAAGCTGAAAATAAGGATGATATTATCGTAAGATTGACTCAAGATAAAGATTATTTGATGTTTGTTAAATTAACAGAATTGTTTGCGTCAAAAGCAAAAAATATCCAAATATTCTTTACCGATTTCTTTAAGATAAATGCAACTTACAATACACCGGGAACATCTGGTGATCAAAACTGGTCATTAAGAGTTCCTAACAATTTTGCAGACATGAAAACAATTGATATGAATGCATTACTTAAAGCTGCAATCTTAGCAAGAGGAAGTGAATTTTCTTCAAAACACGCTAAATTGTTGGAAAAATTAAGCTAATTAGTTTTAAAAACAGAAAAAGAAAAGGGTGACTTTTAGTCATCCTTTTTTTATTAAAACCTTTTCCAGAACTGCCATGCAGGAGTTGTTGTACTATAAAAATTCAGCATAACAAGTTCTCCTTTTCGGATTTCTACCGGTTTCCCTTCATCAATATATGAAACTATAGATTTGTTGTATGCTTCTTTTGCCCCTGTTTTTAGTCTTCCATCTTCTTCATTTGGGTTTAAAAATCCTTGCCCAAAGTTATAAGCAGTTCCAAGACCTTTAACAAAAACGCTTGCTACTGTAGTTCCTGTTGTAATAGCAGCATCTTTCATTGTCAAAGGCTCGTACTCTTTTGCTTTAGCTCTCCAAAAGGGCTTGTCTATCGGATAAGTAACATTATTATCAATGTATGCAACAGGCATGATTATCAGATGTTCATCTTGCTTTCCACGCTTGGGTTTGGTAACACCAACTATTAACCCTTTTAGTACCATTCCTGTTTCCAGTGTAATTCCGTTTTCAAAAGTAGAGTTCTGAGCTACTGTTCCGACGAATGTTGAACCTACGGAATTTTTTGTATACTCACCTTTACTTTGTATAACAACACTATTATCGTAAGCATAAGCAGGTATGCACAAAAAAGATAATATTATTATTGATAAAAATTTTTTCATTAGATATCTCCATAACCGATACTAAAATTATATTTTCACTAAAAATTTATTTCCTCATGTGGAAATACGATTTTGGTAATAGCAAAAATTATTTTTTTGGTTGTTAGATATATTGTATAGGATGTTTATTATGAATAATGCTATTAATAAAATCGGATTTCGTGGATTAGTACCTTTGAAAGATTGCAAAGGCCCTACTTTAAAATTGACATCTGAGGATATGAAGCGCATTAGAAAAATTCAGGATGAAATTACTGAGTATGAAATTGCGTTGTATGATTTGGATAAACGATATGGCAATAAAAAATTGCGTACTATGACAGAAAACTTTTATTATGGAACTCTAGATCATATCAACCGTGCGATTGATATATTAAAGAAGGAAATTCGACAGATTAAAATTGATAGAATTACGCAACAAAGGGCAAATTTTAATAAACTAATTTAGTATTTTTTAGAGTATAATAAAAGTGTATTATAGAGGTGTGTATGAAAATAGATAAAATCAACAACAATTTATCTTTTAAAACAACTATAGACCCAAATTTTGTGCGTTCAGCAGAAAATTTTTATACAAAACGAAATTTACATATCCAATATGACAAATTCAAAAAAGTTGTTAATGAATTAGAGTTATATGGAAATGATAAAAGTATTATTTTCGCTCAAACTATTAATAATGGTAACGAAAATCAATGCTTTTTAGGTCTAAAAAATCCTGATATTAATAAAGATCAGGCTCTTGTTTTAACTATGTCTGATAAATTTAATAAACTTCTTCGCTTTTTTGGAACACTTAATGATAAAATGATAGAACAATATGAAGAATTGTTAGCTTCTAAGTAAGGTAATTATTTTTTATTCTTTCCACTAAGTTGTCCACATGCAGCATCAATATCAGCTCCACGTTCAAGCCTTACGGTAACTTTTTTACCTGAATGTTCAAGAAGGTATTTGAATCTCATAATGTCATTAGTGGAAGATTTTTTATATTTTGTATCATCAACGGAATTATAAGGAATCAAATTGACATTACATTTTATATCTTTTAAGAAATATGCTAATTCTTTTGCTACAGGGATAGTATCATTAAATCCGTGTATTAAAATATATTCTACAGTAATTCTTCGTCCTGTTTTTTCCACATAATTTAATAAGCTTTTTCTTAAATCTTCAATTGGGTACTTATTCTCAATTGGCATTAATTCTGAACGCAATTTATGATTTGGAGCGTGTAAAGATATTGCTAATGTCGATTGTAGTTCTAATTTCGCAAGCTCATCAATTTTAGGAATAATTCCACTTGTAGAAATTGTTATTCTTCTGGCACCAATTTGAAAATCGTCATTGAATATTTCCAAAGCTTTTAATACATTATCAAGGTTTAACAGGGGTTCGCCTTGTCCCATAAATACAACATTCGTAACTTTTAAACCCGTATCACGCTGTATAGTTAAAACCTGTTCAATAATTTCTTGGTAGGTTAAATTTCTGATAAAACCACGTTTCCCTGTTGCACAAAATGAACAATTTACTGCACACCCGACTTGTGAACTTACGCAAGCTGTCAAATTTGCACGATTGTCAAAACGCATTAAAACAGTTTCAACACAATTGCCATCTGCATATTCGATTAAATATTTTATTGTACCGTCAGAACTTACCTGCTTTACCTTAATTTTGGTATCTGTTACAACTGCGTTTTGATTAAGAAGTTCTCTAAAATCTTTTGAAAGATTTGTCATTTCATCAATTTGCGAAACTGATTTTGCATAAATCCAGTTATGAATTTGTTTTGCTCTGAATTTTGTTGCCCCAAATTGCTCCGTAAATTTTTCTATTTCCTCTAATTTAAGTCCTGACAGTACTTTCATGATTAACCTAATTTATCCTTATAAAAAGCTATAATATCTGTTTTTGCTTTCAAAGATAAAGAAATTTTTGAAACACTATCTTTCCAAGCATTATACGAACATG
>JAKSUP010000060.1 GCA_024408905.1 bacterium | reverse complement strand
GAATAGGATTTGTATGGAGAGGTTATTATGGGTATTCTAAAAATATATAAAGATAGTGATATTGATACAAATATAATTAAGAATAAAAAAATTGCTGTAATAGGCTTTGGCTCTCAAGGTTATGGTCAAGGGTTAAATCTAAAAGATTCTGGATGCAATGTTGTGTTTGGTTTAAGACTGGGTGGTGTATCTGATATTAAAGCCAAAGATTATGGTTTAAAAACGATGTCAATTGAAGATGCCGTAAAATGGGCTGATATAGTACAAATTCTTATACCTGATGAAATTCAAGCAAAGGTTTATAAAGAACAAATTGAACCAAATTTAAGAGATGGACAATATTTAATGTTTTCTCACGGATTTAATATTCACTATGGCTTTATTAAACCTCCTAAAAATGTGAATGTAATAATGGTTGCACCTAAAGCTCCAGGGCATACGGTAAGAAGTGAGTATACCCAAGGAAAAGGTGTTCCGTCTTTAATAGCAATTGAACAAGATTATACGGGTGATTCTAAAGACGTCGCACTTTCTTATGCTGCTGCAATTGGTTCAGGTAGGGCCGGAATAATTGAAACAACATTTAAGGAAGAAACTGAAACAGATTTATTCGGAGAACAAAATGTTATTTGTGGAGGAGTAGATCAACTTATAAAGGCTGGGTTTGAAACTCTTGTAGAGGCAGGGTATTCACCTTATATGGCATATTTTGAAGTATGTCACGAATTGAAACTTATTGTTGATTTAATTAATCAAGGTGGGATTGAAGACATGCATTACTCTATTTCAAATAATGCTGAGTATGGCGATTATACAAGAGGAGTAAATGCTATAAATTCATCTGTTAAAGAACGTATGAAAGAAAACCTGAAACAAATTCAAGACGGAAGTTATGCAAAAGAATTTATGAATGAATTTAATTCAGGTTCAAAGCATTTTAATGAACTAAGAAAACAATCTCAAGAACACCAAATTGAAAAAGTCGGTGCAGAAATTCGTTCTATGTTCAGTTGGAATAAAGATAATCGGTTAATTGAAAGAACAAAAAATTAATCATTTGTATATAAACAATTGGGTTATGGTATTTCTTTACGACTTTTATAGAATGTATGTGTATTATAAATACATACAATTTTATAAAAGGAGTTAGTAATGAAGAAAACTTTATCTATGTTAGCTGTTTTAGGTGTTATGTGTTTTGGTATTCAATCAGCAAATGCTTTTTGTTGGTCAAATCTTAACCCTGCAAATTGGGGACATTGTCCTTGCCAAAAAGTAAAAAAATGTGATCCTTGCGACAGTATGACAGGTGGCGCTGCAAACTGTGACCCTTGTGCAAAAAAGACAAAACCTTGTCCTTGTAAGAAAAAAGCAAAATGTGACCCTTGCCAAAAACAAACTGTTCAACCTTGTAACCCTTGTGAAAAGAAACAACCTTGTGATCCATGTGACAAATTGCAAGAAATGAACAGATAATAACGCAAATTTTAAAAGCAAAAAGCTCGACGCGTGGTCGAGCTTTTTTGTTAGTATATTAATCACAGATTAGTGGCACAATGCTAACAGAACACCTGCTGCAACTGCTGAACCGATTACACCGGCAACATTTGGTCCCATAGCGTGCATTAATAAGAAGTTTTGAGGATCAAATTCTTGACCGACTTTATTAGATACACGAGCTGCCATAGGAACAGCTGATACTCCGGCTGAACCAATAAGTGGGTTAATTTTAGTTTTGCTAAAGCAGTTCATCAATTTTGCCATCAACACACCGGCTGCTGTAGCAAGTGAGAACGCCAATATACCTAATAACAAAATCTTCAATGTCTCTAACGTCAAAAAGTGATCATATTGTAATTTCAGACCGACAGCCAAGCCCAAGAATATTGTAACTATATTAATTAAGGCATTTTGCATAGTATCTGAAAGTCTATCAACTACACCACATTCTTTACACAAGTTACCAAATGTTAACATTCCAACTAATGGACACGCATCAGGTAAGAAAATTGCACAAAGAATAAGAACTACAAGAGGGAATACAATTTTTTCTCTCTTTGATACTTCTCTTAATTGTGTCATTCTTATTTTTCTTTCGGCATCAGTTGTCAATAACTTCATTATTGGTGGCTGAATTAAAGGAACTAATGCCATATAAGAATATGCAGCAACTGCGATTGCACCTAATAAATCCGGAGCTAATCTTGAAGTTACGAATATTGATGTAGGGCCATCAGCTCCACCAATGATACCGATAGAACCGGCTTCGGGTAAGCTAAAACCTAAGAATAACGCTAAAAATAATGCGCCAAAAATACCAAATTGTGCAGCTCCACCCAATAATGCTGTTTTAGGGTTAGCTATTAACGGGCCGAAGTCGGTCATAGCGCCAACTCCCATAAAGATAATTAATGGGAATATGCCTATTGCGGGGTCAATACCAACTTTATATACAAACGTTTGAAAACCGTGATCACAAGGGAAGTTCGCAATTAAACCTCCGAACGCTATTGGAACAAGTAATAATGGTTCAAATTGTTTTTTTATACCTAACCAGAGTAGGAATAAACAAATAAATACCATTATAATTTGACCGTACATATGCATGATTTGCTCTGTATGAGCACCAAACAAAGCTAAATTTGCAACAATAACATCCCAAGAACCTGATACTTCAGATACATGCTTTGCTGCTTTTTCAATGCCTTCTTGAATAGTTGGATCAGCAGAATTTACAAAATTTACAATACCTGTTGAATTCCAAAGGTTTAGCAAACCATCTTGAATGCTTATCATAATCTACGTCCCCTTCCTACTAGCCTATAACTACCAATGTTTGACCTGTAACAATTTTATCGCCTTGGGCAACTTCTACTGATTTAATTGTTCCGGCTTTTGGAGCTTTGATTTCTGTTTCCATTTTCATGGCTTCAACAACCAACAAAACATCGCCTTCTGCTACTTCGTCACCTTCTGTTACTTCAATTCTTAACACGTTACCCGGAAGTGCTGCCTTAACTTCTTCACCTTCTGCAGAACCAGATGATGCTTTTTGTTCGATACCGGCTTTTACATTGATATCATAAGCTTTTCCGTTAACTGTAGCTTTATCGCCTTCAAGTTTAACTGCATAGTTTTTGCCGTTTACTTTTACGGTGTATTCACCTGTAGAAGATGTTTGTGCAGCAGCCGGAGTTTGGCCTGCTGTTTTATTAACCGAAATTTTACCTTTGCCAAGTAGGAATTCAATACCTTTATCAACATTACCATCTTTACAAGCAGCTGAAATAAAGATGTTTTCATCAGTAGTTGGAAGGCCTGCTTCTTCAAGTCTTTTCTTAGCTGCTTCAACACCTTTTTCAGGATCTTTTTCATTAATATCAACAACTTTTTCTGTAGTTGGTTTTAAACCTGTTTTTTCTTCTGCCCATTTAACAAGTTCAGAATCAGGTTCACATGGAGTTTTGCCAAAGTATCCAAGTAACATTTTTGCATAACCAGGGTTAGCTTGTTCCCAAGGTTTTTCAGATATTGCATTCAAGAAAGATTGTTGTGCATAGAATTGTGATACAGGAGTTACTGATGTTGCATAACCTCCTCTTTCAACAACTTCTTTCATATTTGCAATAAGTTTAGGGAATTTGTCTAACATCCCCATATCTTTTAATTGGTTTACAGTTGTTGCTGTAGCGCCACCAGGAAGTGGAGCTTGAATAAGAATAGGGTTAACAGCCAAAGAAATTGGAGAAATAGGGTAATCTTTCATACATTCTTTAAAGATTTCTTCTGTTTCCATAATCTTTTTAATGTCTAAACCTAAATCGTATTCAGTACCTTTTAGGGCATGCCACATAGAAATAATATCAGGTTGCCCGGTTCCTCCTGAAACAGGCTTCATAGCTAAATCAATACCATCAGCGCCACCTTCTAATGCTGCAAGGTATGCTGCCAAACCTGTACCTGCAGTTTCATGTGAATGGAAGCGAATATGAGCATCTTTACCCAATATTTCACGTGTTCTTCTAACTGTTTCGTATACTTTTCTAGGGTTTGATGTGCCTGAAGCATCCTTAAATGCCAAGCTATCAAACGGTAACCCACTATCTAAAATGCTTCTCAAAACTCTTTCATAAAAATCAGGGTCATGAGCGCCTTCACAACCATAAGGAAGTTCCATCATCGTGATTGTAACTTCATGCTGCATGCCGTATTTTTTAATCGAATTTGCTGAATCAATTAAATTATTAACATCATTTAATGCATCAAAGTTTCTGACAACATTAACACCGTGTTTAGCAAACATTTTTGCGTGTAAATCAATAATATCTCTTGGTTGAGAATTTAATCCTACGACATTAACGCCACGCGCTAATGATTGTAATTTGACATCTGGTCCGACAGCTTCTCTGATTTTATCCATCGTTTCAAATCCATTTTCATTACAGAAAAATATTGGAGCTTGAAACCTTGCACCACCAGCTGTTTCAAAATGTTTTATGCCGGCACCCACAGCAGCTTGTAAAGCCGGTATGAAGTCTTCTACAAGAACTTTAGCTCCGTAGATTGATTGGAAACCATCTCTGAATGATGTATCCATAACCTTGATTAATTTCGTCATTTCTATATCCTCTCTTTAGTTATTAGTTTTTCTTAAACATCGCTGCAATAATTGCTGCTGCGATTTCTTCATCATTAGAAGAAGTTTTTACTTTCTTTGTTCCTGCAATTTGTGCTACAGGTTCTGGCCATATTAAGTTGAGTTTAGCTACAACTTTTGACATTATGCTCATTGCAAAAACCATAATACATAAGAATGAAAAAACTGTTCCCATTCCAACAAGCATTAGTGTTGTGCCGTTTACTAAAGCTTCATTAAAATTCATAGTATATCTCCCATATAAAGTGTCTGTTCTTTATTATTTTTATCAACTATCTTCAAAGCGCCATCAATGGTTATTTCTTTTGCTATACCATTGATTTCTTTATCAAAAACCTTTATGGTTATCTCTTTTCCTAAGAAATTAGCTCTTTTTTCATAATCTTCTTTTATTAAAGCGAAACCATTCTGTATAAAATCATTATACTTCAAATAAAACCTTTTAAGAAGGCTATTTATAAAATTTTCTTTGTCTATTGTCATGCCAATTTCATTATTCAAAGAAGTTGCCGGTTGATTAATTTTTTCAAGTTCTTCTTTGGTAGAATTAAGATTTATACCAACTCCGAGAACAATTCCTTTTAACTCATTTTTTTCTATAACAGCTTCTGCAAGTATGCCGGAGATTTTTTTGTTATTAATCAGTATGTCATTTGGCCATTTTATCTTGGGTTGTACACCATATTCTTCAAATGTTTTTGATAAAATTACGCATAAATATTGTGTTAATGAAGAATATACAGTTTCAAACTTATTTGAAGGCTTGAGAATTATGCTTGCATATATATTCCCCATTCCTTGGTAATTCCATTTTCGGTCAAAACGTCCTCGGCCGGAAGTCTGGACATCAGCACTAATTACTGTTTTGTCAGAAATTTCATTAATATGCTCTTTTGCGTACTTATTTGTTGAATCAACGCTCTCTAAATTTATAATCTCCATATATGTATTTTATCACAATATATGTAACAAGAAACGGCTTTTATCAGCCGTTTCTTTGTTAGTTTATAATCGAATTTCTATGCCGTTGCGAGCTTTACTTTTTGTTCTTCTTTTTCTTTCTTTGATTTATTGATTGCAGCACCAATTTTATTGGCAAGTGGCGTAATAAGGACAGGAGCTAAGTATCTATACATTAATGTAAATGTTACCATACCGGCAAATGTTCTGAAACCTTTTTGAGATTTATTTAATCCCTTAAGTAATTTTTGTTTTTCTTCATTAGATAATTTAGATAATTCAATAGCTTTTTTACGTTTGTTGCAATAATTGAATTCCCATTGCTTTGTACGTTCTTGAATAGCTTTATCGGTGATATAACCTAATAATGTAGGTGCAACCCATCCTAATGTTTGGTTAACAGCAAGTGTTGTTGCATTATCTTTATCAAAATTAGGGCTCTTGATTGTGGATACAGCATAAGTTGCTGATGTAGCTAATGCGCCAAGGACTTGGAAGTGTTTAGTAGCATTTGATGTATCTTTAGGAGCAAACCATTCGGCAAATTTTCTTATGGCTTTTGATTTATAGATTGCTTTGCCGTATGTTCTTGCTAAGAAATCACTTATCTTTGAAGGTTTTTTACCTTTGAAAGCTAATTGTTTTTCTGCAGTATTTTCTGTGTCTTTAACTTCTATTTCATTATTAATTTGTTGTACTTCCTGTTTTTCAGCAGGTTTCTTTTTCTCAATATGGAATACTTTTTTCAAAATAATCGGTATGAGCATAATCGTTAAAATGGCTCTTGGAACAGCGAGAACAATATCACCAAGCCATTGACCGAGCTTGTTGTGAACTGCGTTAGCTCTTTCTGCTTCAATCATATCTTGAGTGATTGGGGTACCCAATTCGCCAGGTTTACCATTTGTTTGGTAGCAAATATATTTGTCAATTTTTTTAGATTTATGGAAGAAAGATTTTCTTTCAACATCGGTTCTCATTTCACCGGTTATTAATGGTATAAATTTATCTGTACATTCGATATTTGAATAGTATAAGAAGTCTTTGTCAAGATTATAAGCTTGACCATTAATATTTTTCCAGTGTGATAAGCTTAGTCTTTTACCATCAGCACCCTTAGTTGATGCAATGTCCAAGTCTGGGAATAATTCTTTCAATAAATCTTCTTTAATATATCGTAATGGGAAATATGATTGGCTGTTTTTGCCTTTTTTACCTTCTTTTTCCAAACAGATAAATAAATCATCCAATGTATCAGGAAGACTTGTTTTGTTACCTGCTTTATCTATCCATTCATTTGCAGATTTTAGTGCAGATTTTTCAGCATCTATATTAGGGAAATATTTCTCAAGTATTACTTTCGGTAATTCTGATAAATGTTTAGGTAATGGAACCTTCATTACATCCTTAATATCAGGGGATGATGGGTTACCATGGATATCCATGACTTTCTCAAACGGATTTTTATTTCCTTCGGCATCAATCAATGTTTTAGGGTCTGTTTGTGGATGACGTTTTAGTATTAATTTTATATATTCCTCATTAGGCATATCTTTTAAGTATTTATTAGCGTTGTTTCTTACTAAATCATAACCTTTTGATAACGGATTTATGAATAATAATGGGAATATTAATCCTAATATACCGGATGCGATAGAGTGAGAAGACGCATACATATAATCCTTCTCATCACCTAAAACCATTGACAACAACACGTTTGTCAATGGTCTGGCTATAATTGTAAGAATGGCTGCAATCGCTGCGTTTATAAATGGTTCGATCTTTTCAGTTGTTTCAAGAACTTTATCCCAAGTATTTCCTTCGGGCTTCATTTTCTTATTACTGTCTATAATCTTCTTAATATCTTCAGCCGTCTCTTTAATAATCTTTTTTGTAATTTTGCCATGC